>CAXTUQ010000348.1:0-6715 GCA_964247405.1 uncultured Acetobacteraceae bacterium | reverse complement strand
GGTGGTGGACGGCGTGCCGGTGCCGGTCCAGGTGCGTGCCGGCAGCGGCGGCGAGGGCATCCCGGCCAAGCATGGACGCATCCTCCGCGCGCTGATCCCGGTGCGCGACTGGACCCGGGCGGTGCTGCGCGCCCAGGAGGCGAACGAGCCGTGGACCAGCGCCCAGGTGCGGCTGCGCGTCGCCTACAACACGTTCAAGCGCAACTTCGGCCCGATCAACCTCGCGAGCGTGTCCACGTCCACCGACCCGAAGACCGGCGAGGAGCGCGAGACGGTGCGCCGGCCCAACCTGCAACCCTTCCTGGACGACCCCGACTGCTGGCTGGTGTCGTCCATCGAGCACTACGACGAGGACACCGGCATCGCCAGACCAGGA
Source organism: uncultured Acetobacteraceae bacterium (assembly GCA_964247405.1). Lineage (GTDB taxonomy): Bacteria > Pseudomonadota > Alphaproteobacteria > Acetobacterales > Acetobacteraceae > CAHJXG01. The sequence goes on along the minus strand of CAXTUQ010000348.1, from coordinate 6,339 downwards.
CCGATTTTCTCGGAGCGGGTGATCCACCCTCCGGCTGCCCCCTTGGTCGTCACCGCCGCCGACGCGCTCGCGGTGACGCTGCACGAGGTGGGCCACGTCGATCTCGACCGCGTGGCCGAGCTGCTCGGCCGCACACGCGCCGAGGTGACGGCCGAGCTGGGCGAGGCGGTGTTCCTCAACCCGGCACTCAGCATCGGCGATGTCGAGCAGTGGCAGACGGCCGACGCCTACCTGTCCGGCCCGGTGCGCACCAAGCTCGCCGCCGCGGCAGCCCTGGCCGCGCTCGATCCGCGCTTTGAGCGCAACGTGGAAGCGCTGCGGCGCGTGCAGCCCGAGGACCTGCGGCCGTCGGACATCACCGCGCGCCTGGGCGGCCCGTGGCTGCCGGCCGACGTGGTGGAAGCGTTCTCGGCCGAGGTGATCGGCGTGCGCACCCGGGTGCGGCATACCGTCGAGGTCGCGGCGTGGTCGCTGGACCTGAGCCGCTACGAGGGCGCGGCCGCGGCCACCTCCGAGTGGGGCACGGAGCGGCGGCACGCCGGCCTGCTGCTGTCGGACGCGCTGAACAGCTCGCTGCCACAGATTCATGACACGAAGCTCGTGGACGGCAAGGAGGTGCGCGAGCTGAACGAGAAGGAGACCGAGGCGGCCAAGGAAAAGCTGGCCCGGATCAAGGACGCGTTCGAGCGCTGGGTGTGGACGGACCCGGACCGCACCGACCGGCTTGCCAGGATCTACAATGACAAGTTCAACAACCTGCAGCCGCGCGCCTTCGACGGCTCGCACCTGCAGCTGCCGGGGGCGAGCAGCGCCATCAGCCTGCGCGCCCACCAGAAGCGGGTGATCTGGCGCATCATCAGCGCCGGCGGCACCTACGTCGCCCATGCGGTCGGGGCGGGCAAGACCTTCAGCATGGCCGCAGCCGTCATGGAGCAGAAGCGCCTCGGTCTGGTCGGCAAGGCGCTGATGGCGGTGCCGGGCCACTGCCTGGCCCAGGCGTCGCGCGAGTTCCTGCTGCTCTACCCGAACGCCCGCATCCTGGTCGCCGACGAGCAGAACTTCGCCAAGGACAAGCGCGCCCGCTTCCTGGCCCGCGCGGCGACGGCGAACTGGGACTGCATCATCATCACGCACTCGGCGTTCAAGTTCATCGCCGCCCCGGCCTGGTTCGAGCGCGGCATGATCGCCGAGCAGGTCCAGGCGTTCGAGGCGCTGCTGCTCAAGGTGGACGGCGACGACCGCCTCACCCGCAAGCGCATCGAGCACGCGAAGGAGGTGATGCTGGCCAAGCTGGAGGCGCTCGCCACCCACAAGGACGACATGCTGACCATCGCCGAGATCGGCATCGACCAGATCGTCGTGGACGAAGCTCAAGAGTTTAGGAAGCTGTCGTTCCCGACCAACATGAGCGGGCTGAAGGGCGTCGATCCCGACGGCTCACAGCGGGCCTGGGACCTCTACGTCAAGTCGCGCTTCATCGCCCGGACCAACCCAGCCCGGCCGCTGGTCCTGGCCTCGGGCACACCCATTACCAACACGCTGGGCGAGATGTTCAGCCTGCAACGCTTCATGCAGCCGGACGCGCTGGCGGAGCGCGGCATCCACCAGTTCGACGCCTGGGCCAGCCTGTTCGGCGACACCCGCACCGAACTCGAATTGCAGCCATCCGGCCGCTACAAGCCGGTGACGCGCTTCGCCGAGTTCGTCAACGTCCCCGAGCTGGTCGCGATGTTCCGGAGCATTGCCGACGTGGCGCTCAAGGACGACCTGCGCGCCTATCTCAAGCTGCCTGCGGTGCAGGGGGCCAAGCGCCAGATCGTGACCGCGCCGGCGAGCGCCGCCTTCCGCGCCTACCAGCGCGTGCTGGACGCGCGGATCAAGGCCATCGAGGAGCGCAAGGGGCCGCCCGAGCCGGGCGACGACATCCTGCTCGCGGTCATCACCGACGGCCGGCACGCGGCCATCGACCTGCGCTTCGTCATGGACGGCGTGGGCAACGAGCAGGACAACAAGCTGAACAAGCTGGTCGCCAACGTGCACCGCATCTGGCGGGACACGTCGGACCGGCGCTACGTGCAGCCGGACGGCACGCCCTATCCGCTGCCGGGCGCGGCGCAGATGGTGTTCTCCGACCTCGGCACGCTCAATGTCGAGGCGACACGGGGCTTTTCGGCCTACCGCTGGATCAAGCAGGAGCTGATGCGCCTCGGCGTGCCGCCGGGCGAGATCGCCTTCATGCAGGACTTCAAGAAATCCACGGCCAAGCAGCGGCTGTTCAACGACGTGAACGGCGGCAAGGTCCGCGTGCTGATCGGCTCCAGCGAGACCATGGGCACCGGCGTCAACGCGCAGCAGCGCCTGGTCGCGCTGCACCACCTGGATGTGCCGTGGCTGCCGAGCGCCATCGAGCAGCGCGAGGGCCGGATCGAACGGCAGGGCAATCAGCACGAGGAAATCCAGCTCTACGCCTACGCCACGCTGGGCAGCGTGGACGCCACGCAGTGGCAGCTGCTGGAGCGCAAGGCGCGGTTCATCGCGGCGGCGCTGGCCGGCGACCGCTCGATCCGCCGGCTGGAGGACGTGGGCGCGCAGGCCAACCAGTTCGCCATGGCCAAGGCGCTCGCCTCGGGCGACCCGCGCCTGATGCAGAAAGCGGGGCTGGAGATGGAGATCGCCCGCCTGCGCCGGCTGCGCGCCGCGCACATCGACGACCAGCACGCGGTGCGGCGGACCTTGGCCGAGGCGCACGCGCAGACCGCCTCCTCGCGCAAGCGGTGCGAGCAGATCGAGGCGGACCTGCTGGTGCGCCAGCCCACGCGCGGCGACCTGTTCAGCATGGAGGTCGGCGGCAGGCACACGGCCGAGCGCAGGATCGCCGGCGCATCGCTGCTGGGCCGCATCCGCATCTTGGTCAAGGAGCGCGAGACCGGGCAGTGGACGCTGGCGCGGCTGGGCGGCTTCGCCATCAAGGCCGAGGGGCGGCACTGGACGGCGGTGGCCGGCTACCAGCTCAGCGTGTGGCTCGACCGCACGGGCTTCGAGCAGGAGCTGAAGATCGAGGAGGAGCTGACGCCCATGGGGCTGGTCAGCCGACTCGAATACCTGCTCGACCGCATGGAGGTGGACCTGGCCGAGCACCGGCGCCGCATCGCAGAAGCCGAGGCGCGCGTGTCCGGCTACCAGCACCGTCTAGGCGAGGCGTTCGCCTACGAGGGCGAGCTGGACGCCAAGCAGGCCGAGCTGGATGCGATCGAGGCCGACCTCGGCGCGAACGCCGGGCGTTCCGCAGACGCCGCCTCGTCGAACGACAACGGACCGGACCCGCAGTCCGCCGCAGCCTAGCCGCGGTCTCTCCCACGCCTGCCCCGTCGCTGACTCGGTTGCCCGGCAGCAGGCGGGCAAAGCGGAGGAAGAGGATACGGGAACACCGACGAGAAAGAAGCAGACGCTGCGCTCCCGCATGCCCGGCCGGCGCCGCAAGGGCAAGGGCCTGCGGCCCGCGCTGCGCGCGCCCTTGCCCCGCCGGCCGGGATGCGGGGTGCGGGAGGGGTCAAGCCGAATGGAAACGGCGGACGCACTGAACAAAGGAGAAGAGCGACATGGAACTCAGGACCGTCGATCCCCGCACCCTGGCCGAGAACCCCGACAATCCGAGGCGCAGGGCGGCGCCCGACCAGGCCGACCTGCAGATGGCGGCGACCGCGCGCGCCATCGGCATCCTGCAGCCGCCCGTGGCGCGCGAAGTCGAGGGCAAACTGATGACGGTCTACGGCCACCGCCGGGTGCGCGGCGCCATCGCCGCCGAGATGGCCGAGATCCGGGTGCTGGTGCTGGGCGAGGACGAGGACATTGCGGACGACGAGATGCGGGCCGTGGTGGAGAACACCGTCCGCAAGCAGATGTCGGCGGTCGAGCAGTGGCGCGCGATCGAGAAGCTGATCAGCCAGCGCTGGACGGAGGAGGCGATCTCCACCGCGCTGGTGCTGCCGATGCGCACGCTGCGCAAGCTGCGCCTCCTGGCAGGTATCCACTCGCCCATGCTGGACCGCATGCACGCGGGCGACATGCCGCGGGAAAGCGACCTGCGCACCATCGCCTCTGCCTCGCCCGAGGAGCAGGCGGCGGCGTGGAAGAAGCACAAGCCGAAGAAGGGCGAGGAGGTGAGCTGGTGGCAGCTCAGCACCGCCCTGACCCGCCAGCGCATGCGCGCCGCGGACGCCGTGTTCGACGCGGAGTTCGCCGCCGCCTACGGCGTGGAGTACGTCGAGGACCTGTTCGCGCCTGCCGGCGAGGACAGCCGCACGACCACCAACGTCGAGGGCTTCCTCGCCGCCCAGCACGCCTGGGTCGAGGCCAACCTGCCGCCCAATGGCGTGGTGCTGCAGACGGGCCAGTATGGCGGCCCGCAGCTGCCGCCCAAGGCGAACCGCTTCTACGGCAAGCCCGGCAACGGCGAAAGCGTCGGCTACTGCGTCAACGAGAAGACGGGCCAGGTGGAAAGCGTGCCGTTCACCGTGCCCGCGCCGGCCGGCAAGGGGCAGGGCAGGGACAGCGGCGGCGCGGATGGCACGCCCGCGCTGCCGGTCAAGCCGCGGCCCGACGTGACGCAGAAAGGCCAGGCGATGATCGGCGACATGCGCACCGACGCCCTGCACGCGGCGCTGCGCGACGAGCCGATCGGCGACGGGACGATGATCGCGCTGCTCGTGCTGGCCCTCGCCGGCAGCAACGTCGAGGTGAAGACCGGCCTGGCGCGCGGCCCGCTTGAGCGCGACAGCCGTGCCACTATCGCCGGCACCCTGACGGAGGGTGGTGCGATCACGTCGGACCCTGCCGTCTTGCAGCAGGCGGCGCGCGCGATGCTCGCCTACGCGCTGTCCTGCCGCGAGAACTGGTCCCAGAGCGGCGCGGTCGCGCGCCTCGCCGGCGACGCCATCGGTGCGGACAGCCACCTGCCCAACATGGCGACGCCCGAGTTCCTGTCGTGCCTGTCAAAGGCGGCAATGGAGGGCGTGGCCCTCGGCCTCGACGTTCCCGTCCAGCCCACGGGCAAGGCGACGCGGGGCGCGGTGATCGCCCGCGTCGGCGAGGGGCGCTGGGTCTACCCGCAGGCTGTGTTCTCGGGAGGCGAGGGGGCCATGGCGGCGGAGGTCGCAAGCGAGCAACGCCGCGCAAGCTGGATGGCAGGCACGGCCGGCTCCGAAGCCGACGACGCGGCCGACACCCTGCCGGACGAGGACAGCGGCGGCGACGGCTTGGACGACCACGAGGCGGTAGCCGGTTTCGATCCGGCAGAGGACGCCGGGGTCGGGCTTGAGGACGAACCTGAACCCGATGCCGCTCCTGCCGCCCCGCCACGCCGGCGGCGGTCGCGCAAAGACCCCGGCGAGACCCAGGCCGCAGCCTGACCCACCGCTGCCGCGCCTGCTTCTCCGGACGCTGGCGTGGCAGCCCCAGGAGCGTGACCCATGATCCAGACCACTCTGCCCGACGACGCTCACCAGACCGATACGATGATGTTCGCGTTCCGCGACGGAGATCCCGTCGCTTGCGGATGGAAGCAGGAAGGGGTCAGGGGCCGCAAGTGGACGGCCCGCACGCTCGCATCATGGGCGTCGAACGGTTGGGAGGTGCAGATGATGCACAAGGACGATCCAGCCACGAAGGCGCTGCACGACAAGGTTTGGAGGCTTGCATGACCGATCCCGCACCCGCACCCGTTCAGGAAGGCGGCACCGTGCCGGTCCCGCCGCCGACGTTGCGGGCGTCCGCACGCGATGGGCCTTGGCATGGGCTGCTCGACCTGCCGCTCGCCGGCTGACCGGCGGCCACGCCGCCGCACGGCCCGGCGCCGCCAACCCCCATCCACCTGCGACGGCGAGGCTTCGGTCTCGCCGTCGCTGTTTCCAGCCCCGGAGATTGCCATGCCGACCATGACGCCTGCCGCGGCGACGCTGCCGCGCGTGTGCTTTGCCCGCCATCCCTCGACCGGCCAGACCCTCCTCATCGTCCGCGGCGAGGCCGGCTACCATCCCGTTACCACGTCCTGCACGCCCGAGCAGCTCAACGCGGCCCGGCCCGAGCCGCCAAGCCGCGCCCAGGTGGCGGCGATGCTGGCCGGTTCGCTGTTCGGCTGGGACAAACCGATCGCGGACCCGGCCTGCCATATGCCGCTCGACGCGGGCGTCGCGACGACGACGCCGGCACCGGCGGCCTCGGCCATAGCCGAGTGGGGCGGACCCGACACGCCGTTCCGGATGCAGGGCTGCGACGCGATCTGCCGCCCAGCGTCGGACAGCCCCGATCCGCTTTGGTCCTACGCCGCCGGCCATCTCGGAC
>CAXTUQ010000347.1:3620-6731 GCA_964247405.1 uncultured Acetobacteraceae bacterium | reverse complement strand
GGATGAACACGACGAGCGCGATGCCGTCCCGGGCGTTGCTGATGGTCACGGAATGCAGCGGCGGGATGAAGAAGAAGTCCCAGGACAGGAAGCCCGCCGCCGCCGCGAACAGCGCGACGCGCAGGCCGAACGCGCTGGCGGCGCCGACCACGGCGGCCAGGTAGATCATGCCCATCGCCTCGGACGGGACGCGGGCATTCAGCAGGACGCCGGCGCCGGTGATCGCGGCGACCAGCGCGGCCGTGCCGCTCCAGGCCGGCCAGCCCTCCGGCACGCGCGGCAGGGGGCGCCGGGCAACCGGGCCGGAGGACGGCACGACGTGCAGCGCGAACTCCGGCGCGCGGACCAGCAGTTGCGCCGACAGCGTGCGCCCCAATGCACGCCGCCAAAGCGACGGGCGGCCCCGGCCGATGACCAACTGAGTCACGTTGCGGCGCTCGGCCAGTTCCAGCACCACGGCCACGAGGTCCGGGCCGGCCCGCGTCTCGACCTCGGCGCCAAGCTGGGCGGCGAGCGACAGGGCGGCGCTGGCGTCGGTCGGGCTGCGGCTGCGCTCGATGTGGACGGTGATCCAGGGGGCGTGCAGCGCATCGGCCAGGCGCTTGGCCTGGCGCACCACGGCGACCGCGCCGGCATCGCCGGCGACCAGCGCCAGCACGCGGTCGCTCGCCGGCCACGGCCCGCTGATGGCGTTGCGGCGCATATAGTCGCGCACGTCCTCATCGACGTGCGCCGCCACCCGGCGCAGCGCGATCTCACGCAGCGCCGCGAGATTGCCGCCCTTGAAAAAGCCGTCCAGCGCCCGCTTGGCGACATCCGGGCGGTAGATGCGGCCTTCCCGCAGCCGGGCCTGCAGCTCGGCGGGGGGGATATCGACCAACTCGACCTCGCTGGCCCCTTCCAGCACGTGGTCCGGCAGGGTTTCGGACACGCGCACGCCGGTGATGCGGGCGACGGCCTCGTTCAGGCTTTCCAGATGCTGGACGTTCAGCGTGGCCCAGACGGGGATGCCGGCGTCCAGCAGTTCCTGCACGTCCTCCCACCGTTTGGCGTGCCGGCTGCCGGGCGCGTTGGTGTGGGCGAGCTCATCGACCAGCAGAAGGCCGGGCCGCCGGGCCAGCGCCGCGTCCACGTCGAACTCCTTCAGGAGTTGTCCGCGGTACTGCACGTTCCGGTAGGGCAGAATCGGCAGGTCTTCGATCTGCGCCGCGGTTTCCGCCCGGCCGTGCGTTTCGACGACGCCCACCAGCACGTCGGTCCCGCCGTCCCGTTGGCGGCGCGCGGCGGCCAGCATCTCATAGGTCTTGCCGACGCCGGGTGCTGCGCCCAGGAACACCTTGAGGCGTGCCCGCCTCTCACGCGCGGCGGCGGCAACCAGCGCGTCGGGGTCGGGGCGGGCGTCGTCCATGCCTTTCAATACGCTATGAGGCGGGCTTGCCGTCCACCGATTGCGCGTCCAGCGCCATGTTCAGCGCCAGCACGTTCACCCGCGGCTCGCCGATCAGGCCGAGCAGCCGGCCCTCGGTATGCGCCGTGACCATTTCCCGCACCTTGTCCTCCGGCATGGAACGGGCGGCGGCGACGCGGGCCACCTGCCGGGCCGCGGTTTCCGGCGAGACATGCGGATCGAGGCCGGAAGCCGAGGTGGTCGCCATGTCGCCCGGCACCGGCTTGGCGCCGGCCTTGCCCCCGAGCTTACCCAGGTCCTCCGTCACGCGGTCGATCAGCGACTTCGCCGTGGGTCCGGCGTTCGAGCCGGAGGAGTTTGCCCCGTTGTAGGGAGCCGGCACGGTCTTGGTCGAATCCGCCGGGTCAGGGTTGGTGGTCGCGGAGGGGCGGCCTTGGAAGTACTTGTCCTGCGTGAAGCTCTGGCCGATCAGGGCGGAGCCGACCACCGTGCCGTTCTGCTCGATCAGCGAGCCGCCGGCCTGCCGCGGGAACGCCGCCCCGGCGATGCCGACGAACGCCAAGGGGAAAGCCAGGCCGGTCAGCACGGTGAACAGCACGACCAGGACGATGGCGGGGCGAAGATGCTGCATGTCACGCAAACCCCAACACGGTAAGAATAACGTCGATCAGCTTGATGCCGACGAACGGGGCGATCAGGCCGCCCAGGCCATAGACCAGCAGGTTGCGGCGCAGCAGGGCCGCGGCGCCGATCGGCTGGAACTTCACGCCGCGGAGCGCCAGCGGCACCAGCGCCACGATGATCAGCGCGTTGAAGACCACCGCGGACAGGATGGCGCTCTGCGGCGAATGCAGCCGCATCACGTTGAGCGCGCCCAGTTCCGGGTAGGTGGCGACGAAGATCGCCGGCAGGATGGCGAAGTACTTGGACACGTCGTTGGCGATGCTGAAGGTGGTGAGCGAGCCGCGGGTGATGAGCAGTTGCTTGCCGATCTCCACAATCTCGATCAGCTTCGTGGGGTCGCTGTCGAGATCGACCATGTTGCCGGCCTCCCGCGCGGCCTGGGTGCCGGTCTGCATGGCCACGCCCACGTCGGCCTGGGCCAGCGCCGGCGCGTCGTTGGTGCCGTCGCCGCACATGGCGACCAGCCGGCCCTCGGACTGCACGCGGCGGATGTAGTCCAGCTTGTCCTGCGGCGTTGCCTGCGCCAGGAAGTCGTCAACCCCGGCCTCGGTGGCGATGGCCGCCGCCGTCACCTTGTTGTCGCCGGTGATCATCACCGTCTTGATGCCCATTTGGCGCAAGGAGGCGAAGCGTTCGCGGATGCCGGGCTTCACGATGTCCTTGAGTTCGATCACGCCCTGCAGCCGGCCATCGACGGCGACGGCGAGCGGGGTGCCGCCGGACCGGGCGATGCGGTCCACCGCCTGGGTGAACGCCTGGGGCGCCGCGCCGCCAGTCAGCGCCAGCACGCTGTCCACCGCGCCCTTGCGCCAGGACCGGCCCCCGGCGTCCAGGCCGCTGACCCGGGTGTTGGCGGTGAACGGCACCACCGTGGTGCCCTCCGGCGCCTCGTGCGTCACGCCGAAGCGGTCCCGGGCGAAGGACAGGATCGAGCGCCCTTCCGGCGTGTCGTCGCCGAGCGAGGCGAGCACCACGGAGGAGGCCAGCGTGCGTTCCTCCACGCCCGGCACCGGCGAGAA
>CAXTUQ010000347.1:0-3610 GCA_964247405.1 uncultured Acetobacteraceae bacterium | reverse complement strand
CGCCAGCTCCTGCGCGCTCACGCCGGACACGGGGATGAACTCGGACGCCTGGCGGTTGCCGAGCGTGATGGTGCCGGTCTTGTCGAGCAGCAAGGTGTCCACGTCGCCTGCCGCTTCCACCGCGCGCCCGGAGGTGGCGACCACGTTGAAGCGGATCAGCCGGTCCATGCCGGCGATGCCGATGGCGGACAAGAGGCCGCCGATGGTGGTGGGGATCAAGGTCACGAACAGCGCCACCAGCACCGGCACGGCAAGGTCGGTGCCGGAGTACTTCGCCAACCCCACCAGCGTCACGACCGCGATCAGGAAGATGATGGTCAGGCCTGCCAGCAGGATGTCGAGCGCGATCTCGTTCGGCGTCTTGCGCCGCTGCGCGCCTTCCACGAGGGCGATCATGCGGTCGATGAACGTGTTGCCAGGGTCGGCGGTGATCCGCACCACCAGCCAGTCGCTGACCACCTGGGTGCCGCCGGTCACGGCGCTGCGGTCGCCGCCGGCCTCGCGGATCACCGGGGCGCTTTCGCCGGTGATGGCGCTCTCGTTGACGCTCGCGACGCCCTCCACGATCTCGCCGTCAGACGGGATCAGGTCGCCCGTTTCCACCAGCACCAGGTCGCCGCGGCGCAGGTTGGGCGCGGGCACCTGCGTGGTTTGGCCGCGGTTGGTGCCGACCAGGCGCTTGGCCATCGTGTCGCTGCGGGCACGGCGCAGACTTTCGGCCCGGGCACGCCCGCGGCCCTCCGCCACGGCCTCCGCAAAGGTCGCGAACAGCACGGTGAGCCACAGCCAGAGCGCGATGGCGAGCGCGAAGCCCGCCGGCTGCCCGCCGGCCAGGTTGCGGGCCGCCAGTACGGTCACGAGGATCGAGACGACCTCGGTCACGAAGATGACGGGGTTGCGGATCAGCCGGGCCGGGTTGAGTTTTACAAATGCGTCGCCGGCCGCACGGGCGAGGATCGCGCCGTCGAACAGCTTGATGGTTTCAGCCTGTGCCACGATGAAATGTCCTTAGAAAGTCTTGCCGGCGAGCATCGAGAAGTGCTCCGCGAGCGGCCCGAGCGACAGCGCGGGCAGGAACTGCAGCCCGCCCAGGATCAGGATGACGCCAATCAACAGGCCCACGAACAGCGGCCCGTGCGTCGGGAAGGTCCCCCCGCTCGCCGGCAGCTTCGGCTTGGCCGCGAGCGACCCGGCAATCGCCAGCACCGGCACCAGGAAGGCGAACCGACCCAGCAGCATGCAGGCGCCCAGCCCGTAGTCCAGCAGCGGCGTGTCCGCCGAAAGCCCGGCGAACGCGCTGCCGTTGTTGCCGGTCGCCGAGCTGAAGGCATACAGCATCTCGCTCAACCCATGCGGCCCGGCGTTCGACAGCGACGACACGCCGTTCGGCAGCACGAGGCAGATCGCGGTGCCGCCCAGGATGCACAGCGGCAGGATCAGCACCGCCAGCATGGCGAGCTTGACCTCCCGCGCTTGCACCTTCTTGCCCAAGTACTCCGGCGTGCGCCCCACCATCAGCCCGGCCACGAACACCGCCAGCAGCGCGAACACCAGGATGCCGTACAGGCCCGAGCCGACGCCGCCGGGCACGACCTCGCCCAACTGGATCAGGAACATCGGCACCATGCCGCCGAGCGGCGTGAAACTGTCATGCATGGCGATTACCGCGCCGTCCGACGTCGCGGTGGTGGTCACGGCGAACAAGGACGACATGGCGGTGCCGAAGCGGACCTCCTTGCCTTCCATGTTGCCCATGGAAGGGTCGATGTCGGCCGCGGTCAGCAACGGGTTGCCCGCGCCCTCCGCCGCGTAGCAGGCGACCACCGCCGCGACCATCAGGATCGCCATGGCCCACATCAGGGCGAAGCCCTGGCGCCGGTCCCGCACGATGTGGCCGAACATGACCGCGAGCGCGAAGGGGATCACGATCTCCGACCAGGTCTCCACCACGTCGGTGAGCGCGGTCGGGTTCTCGAACGGGTGGGCGCTGTTGGCGTTGAAGAAGCCGCCGCCGTTGGTGCCCAGCATCTTGATGGCTTCCTGGAACGCCACGGGGCCGAGAGCGATGCTCTGCTTGGCGCCCTCCAGCGTCGTCGCGTCCACATAGCCGGACAGCGTCTGCGGCACGCCGGAGGCGATCAGGAACACGGTGTAAACCAGCACGATGGGCAGCAGCAGGTAGAGCGTGATCCGGGTCAGATCGACCCAGAAGTTGCCGAGTTCCCTGACGCCTCCCGCCGCGAACGCCCGGGCGACCGCGACGGCGGCGGCGATGCCCGTCGCGGCGGACAGGAAGTTGTGCACCGTCAGCCCCCACATCTGGCTGCCGTACGACAGCGTGGTTTCGCCGCCGTAGGCCTGCCAGTTGGTGTTGGTGACGAAGCTGATCGCCGTGTTGAACGCAAGCTGCGTGGACACCGCCGACTGGCCCTGCGGGTTGAACGGCAGCCTGTCCTGGAAGCGCAGCATCAGGAACAGGAGGAGGAAGTGCACCGCCTGCAGCACGATCAGCGCGGTGGCATACGTGAGCCAGCCCATGCCGCGCGAGGCGTCCACCCCGGCGGCGGCGTAGAAGCCGCGCTCGATGGGTCCCAGCACGGGGGACAGGACGGTGCGCTCCCCCTGCACCACGCGCGCGATGTAGCCCCCGAGCGGCACGGCGCACAGGAACACGAGCGCCAGCACGAGCACGATCTGCGCCCAGCCGATCAATGTCATGTTGCGATGTCCTAGAAGTCTTCGGGGCGGACGAGCGCCCAGACCAAGTAGATCAGCAGCCCGGCCGAGACCGCGCCGCCCAAGAGGAGGTCAAGCATGGGATCAGATCCGCTCGCACAGCGCCGCGTAGGCCGCCATGAGCAGGATGCCGCCCGTGCCGAGCACGGCGACGAGGATGTCAACCATTATTGCGCCTTTCAAGTAAACTGCGCCCGAAATGGGCCGCTGTCCCGAAAAGGCTCAATGGCGGTTTGCCCGGCAAAGCGTAAAGGCGGCGTAAAAGCCGCCTCCATCCTCAGCGCAGCGCCACGATCTCCACCCGGCGGTTGGCCGGGCTGCGCGGGTCGTAGGCGTCGTAGAGTTGCAGCGGGCCGAAGCCCTGGGCGCGCATCCGCTCCCGCGGCACGCCGCGGGCGGCGAGGTAGTCCACCACGGCAGTGGCGCGCAGCATCGACAGGCCGATGTTGTAGCCGAGGCGGCCCGAAAGGTCGGTATGGCCGTTGACCTCGAAGGTCAGGCCGTAAAGCCGCGGGTCGTTCAGCGCGACGGCGGCGTTGTCGAGCAGGGCGAAGCTGTCCGGGCGAATGCGGTAGCTGTTGAAGTCGAAGTTCACCGCGCCGATGATCCGCCGCTCGAAGCCTGGGCCGGCCTCGTAGGCGTATGGCTGCTGGACCGGGGCGCAAGCGGCCAGCGCGCCGAGCAGCGCCCCACCCAGCGCCAGGGCCGGCAGAAGGGGCTTAGCGGGGTGCCAGCGCATCGACGATCTCCTGGGGGCTGGGTGTACGGCCGCGCAGGTCGGTCGCGGGTCCGCGCGGCCCGCGCAGGCCAAGCCGGCGTTCCGTGCCGCGCGGGTCGGCCGGCATCTGGTCGCGCAGTTCGCGGATCTGCGGGT
>CAXTUQ010000346.1:0-6788 GCA_964247405.1 uncultured Acetobacteraceae bacterium | reverse complement strand
GACGTAGGTGCCGATGGCATAGGGCGCGTTGGGCAGGAAGGCGCCGCCCGCGGCGTAGCGGGCGCCGGCAGACGCCTGCTGCGCCGCCAGCTCCTGCCGCTGCGGCAAGCGCGCCCAGGCGGCTGCAACCGCGTCATGGAAGCTCATTGCGGGAAGGCCCGGCGCGGCCTTGTTCGGGGCCTCTGACGATGGCCGGGCAGCGGCGCCGCCCAGGGTCGCCAAAGCGGCGCAAGCGGTCAGGAACGGCACCGCGGGGGTTCGCCACAAAATCGGGAGGGCCAGGCTCTGGACCGCCCTGCGTTCAGCCGTGGATGCCGTCATCTCGTCCCCAGGGTGTCACGGCCGCGCGGGTGAGCGGGTTGAGCGTTGTTCCATCCGGCACGCCGACAGGCCGCCGCGCGCTTGTCGCTCACGCACGTGGTGGGTGCCATTCAGTTTAGCATATAATTCAACATATAACGGGCCACGCTGATGGGAACTGCCAAACGAAGCCGGCTGTCGCGAGCGTGATGCCGGGAACGGATCAGGCGGGCGCCAGGGCCTCGTGCCGGCGAAAGCAAGGAGCCGAGGCCCCGAGAGGACGCCCGCCCTCGTGGTGCCGGCCAAGGCGACGACGCTGGCTTCCTGCCGGCCTCAGATGCACTCGATCTCGGGCATGCCGGTCAGCGCCCCGATCGGCGCCAGCTCGGTCGTGCCGGGATTGCCGAAGACGTGCTGGACGCCCTCGCTTCGCAGTACCTCCAGCAGCACCGCCGCCGCCCGTCGTGGCGCGGCAGCGTCGATGTTTGCGATCACCACCAGGGTTTCTGCTGGAGGTTTAGGTCGGTCCGGCAGTCTTGGCGTCACCTACATCCGGCGGCCGCCGGACGTGACTGGGGTCATCCAGCCATGCGGGTCGTTGGTGGCGGCGTACTGGACGGCAGTGATGGCGTCATACAGCCGCTGGGTCAGCTCGCCGATGGCGCCGCCGTTGATCGTCATCCGCTGGTCGGCATAGCCCAGCTCGCCCACCGGGGCGATCACCGCAGCGGTGCCCGTGCCCCACATCTCCTTCAGTTGGCCGTCACGGTGCGCCCCCACGACCTCGTGGATGGAGATGGCGCGCTCCTCGACGGGGATGCCCCAGTCCTGCAAGAGCTGCAGCACGGAGTCGCGGGTGATCCCGGCCAGGATGGTGCCGTTGGACAGCGGCGGCGTGACCACGGTGTCGCCGATGCGGAGCATGATGTTCATCGTGCCCACCTCATCAAGGAATTCACGGTGCTTGCCGTCCAGCCACAGCACCTGGGTGTAGCCCTGCCGCTCCGCGTCGCGCGCCGCATACAGGCTGGCGGCGTAGTTGCCGGCCGTCTTGGCCGCCCCCAGCCCGCCCGGCACCGCGCGCACATGCTTGTCCGTGGCGAGGATCTTCACCGGGTTCAGCCCCTCCTTGTAGTAGGCGCCGACCGGGCTGAGGATGACGAAGTAAAGGTAGCTGTGCGACGGGTGCACGCCGAGGAACGTTTCCGTGGCGATCACCGTGGGCCGGATATACAGCGACGTGCCGCGCTTGGACGGCACCCAGTCCTGATCCACGTCCACCAAGGCGCGGAACGAGTCCTGCACCAGCGCCGGGTCGAGCTGCGGGATGCACAGCAGGTCGCATGACCGGTTGAGCCGGGCGGCGTGCATGTCGCCGCGGAAGATGCGGACCTGGTTGTCGGCGCCGCGGAACGCCTTCAGCCCATCGAACACCGCCTGCGCGTAGTGCAGCACGCAGCAGGCGGGGTCCAGGCTGAACGGCGCGTAGGGCACGATGCGCGGGTCGTGCCAGCCGCGGCCCTCGTCGTACTCCATCATGAACATGTGGTCGGTGAACACGTTGCCGAAACGGAGCACGTCGTCTGCGGGGCGGGTCCGGGCCTGCGTGGCGCGTGTCACCGGAAAGGTCTGCATGGTCAAACTCCGTGCCGTTCTGAGGGGTGGGCCAAGGTGCTGGTCGCCGGGTCCGGCTGACGGACACCTTAGCACTTGCCGGCCGCCCTGTGTTGCAGCCGGCTGGGCCACGAAGGCGATCTGGGTTGAGTGTCCTGTCAACGAGGCGGCTTGTTCCGGTCCTGGGCCGTCGGGTGTCGAATGGCTACGCCGAAAGCGTGGACGAGGGCGCCGACGCCTTTCTGCGGCTTTATCTTCCGGTCCAGTAAGCGCGTGGCCCCTCACGCAAGCGGCGATGGCGCTGGGTCGCCATCAGCGCCCGTCCGCAGCCATGCCGGCACGGGCAGCCCCTTGCTTCGCAGGAAAACAGGATTGAACAGCTTCGACTGGTAGCGCGCCCCGCCGTCGCACAGGATCGTCACCACGGTGTGGCCCGGTCCCAGGCCGCGCGCGACCCGGATGGCTGCCGCAACGTTCAGCCCGGCGGAGCCGCCGATCGACAAGCCTTCGTGCTGGAGCAGGTCGAACACCTGCTCCAGCGCTTCCCGGTCAGGGACGCGTACCGCGTCGTCAATGGCCGCGCCGGCCAGGTTCCCGGTGACGCGCGATTGTCCGATGCCCTCCGTGACCGAGCTGCCATGGACCGAAAGGTCGCCGTGCTTTACCCAGCCATACAGGCCGCTCCCTTCCGGATCAGCCAGGACGATGCGGACGCCGGGCCGCCTCTCCTTCAATGCCCATGACACCCCGGCGAGGGTGCCGCCCGTGCCGCAGGAGCAGGTGAAGGCATCGACGGCGCCATCCGTCTGGCGCCAGATCTCGGCACCCGTGGTCGCGTAATGGCCGTGCCGGTTCGCCACGTTGTCGAACTGGTTGGCCCACACGGCGCCAAGCTCCTGCGCCAGGCGCTCGGAATAGCGGACGTAGTTCGCCGGGTCGGCGTAGGGCTTGGCCGGAACCAGGCGCAGGTCGGCGCCGATCATGCGCAGGAAGTCGATCTTCTCCTGGCTTTGCGTGTCCGGCATGACGATCACGCTGCGGCAGCCGCGGGCGTGGGCCACCAGCGTCAACCCGATGCCGGTGTTTCCAGCGGTGCCCTCGACGATCGTGCCGCCAGGCTTCAGCGTCCCGCGTGCTTCCGCGTCGTCGATGATGGCCAGCGCGGCACGATCCTTGACCGAACCGCCGGGGTTCATGAACTCCGCCTTTCCGAGGATGCGGCAGCCGGTCTCCTCGGAGGCCCGCCTCAGCAGGATCAACGGCGTGTTCCCAATCGCCGCCGTCAGCCCATCGGCTGCAGCCGGCTCACTACGGTGCGACGTCATGGGATGGCTGCACGGCGTGTCCATGATGCGCCACCAGAGACACTGCCCAGAAACATTGCGCCTAGAGACACTGGGCCAGAAACGCTGTGACAGACACTGCCATGTCCGCCGGGCCGGATGGCGACGGCGCGGGCTTGCCGCGCCCGGCGCCAAAGTACCCACTGCATCCCAGCATTGGACTCATCCCGCCACTTTGCTGATATTGACATAGCGCAGGTAGGGTTTCTTCGCATTCCACCCTTGCGGAAACTGATCAGATGCAGCGGTCTAAGGTTGCTGCCGCAACCCGCGTCCTGTCCGGCGCTTATAGGCCCGCTGCCGCGATGGAGGACGGGAATGACCGACAGGATCGATGCCGACGCCGCGAGCAACCGGAAGATCCGGCTTGCCTGACGACCCCGCCCCTTTGCCCCCGGATGCCGCAGCCGGGAGCAAGGAACCCTTCGACATCCACGAGGTTTTCCGCCGCTTGCGCGCGGCCTGCGCCCGCCTGCCCAAGGCGGCGATGTTCCAACTCCGGGACGAGGGCTACCACACCCCCTACGAACAGCTCGTCGCCAGCCTGATCAGCGCCCGCACGCTGGACGAGACCACGATCCCTGTCTGCCACCGGCTTTTCACCCGCGCCCGCACGCCCGCAGCGATGGCGGCGTTGGATGAAGCCGAACTGACCGCCCTGCTCCGCGGCGCCACCTTCCCGGAGCCGAAGGCGCGCGACATCCTGGCCCTGTCCCGCGCCATCCTGGAGCGCCATGGCGGCGAGGTCCCGGACACACCCGAGGGGCTGACCGCGTTCCGCGGGGTCGGTCCCAAGGTGGCGGCGCTCACCTTGGCGGTCGGCTTCGGCAAGCCGGCCATCTGCGTGGACATCCATGTCCACCGGGTCACCAACCGATGGGGCTACGTCGCCGCCCCCACGCCTGAGCGCACCATGGCCGCCCTCGTTGGCAAGCTGCCGCAGGAGTACTGGATCGAGATCAATGAGCGCCTGGTCCCGTTCGGCAAGCACGTCTGCACCGGGCCGCGGCCGAGATGCCCGATCTGCCCGCTGCTTTCCATGTGCCGCCAGGTGGGCGTGGACCAAACTTGAAGCCGGCGGCCGACGGTGCCTGGTTGATTTCGGCGTCAGCCCGGCATGAGCCGCGCCTGGAACGCCACCCGCTCCGGCGCCGCGAGCCAGGCCCGCATCGCCGCCTCGTCGGCAAACCGGCCAGCGCCCGGCATCGGCCGCGCCTCGCCTTCCACCACGAGCGCCTCGCCGCGGAACGGCCAGGGTGAAAGCGTGAACGTGGCCGCCTTCTCCGGCCGCGCGGTGAGCCGTAGCGTTTGCCGGCTGCCGGCCCGGTCCGGCGCCTCCACCTGCAACGGCGTCGGCAGGTCGCCGCAGAGTGCCAGCGACAGCGTGTCGGACAACGCGACCAGCGCCGTGTCACGCGCCAGCGCGACGGCTTCAAACCCGAGCGCCTGCGCCCATGCGGCCTGCAGCGCCGCCGCTGTTTCCAGGTAGTGGTCCACCGCCGCCGCGTCCGCCGGCGCGAGCCGGTGCCGATCGGTGTAGCGGGTGTAGATCAGCCCGCCATGGCGCGAGATGAGCAACGCCACGTGCCGGCCCCATGCATTCAGCGCACGGTCAACGCCCCGTGCCCACATCGGCGCATGAACCGCCGCCCCGACGGCGCGAAACAGGTGCGGACGACCGGTCTGCGGGTCAAAGCTCGGCGCCGTTTCCCAGTCGAGCCAGCCGAGGTCGTGCTGCTCCGCCGCCAGCAGCAAAGGCTCCCCCAGCGGGTCTGCCCAGGCGCGCAGCAGTTGGCCGGAGATCCAGGCGTGGGCGGGCTGGCTGATGGCAAGCGCCGGGGCAGTCTCAAGGGCTTCACGGAACAGCATGCGCCGAGGCTAATCCAGATGCGCAGGGGCGGATAGGACGGTCTCGTTCTTGATGAGAGTGGACATCCAAACCATGTTGCCAGCAAACGCCGCGTGGTTCACGGTTGCAGGATGAAAGGCCGTACATTCTTTCAAGCGAAGCGGCTCCTGCCCATGACCCGCCGGGAGCGGGCGCTGGCGGCCAAGCTCGACGACACCCGGGCGAGCCTTGCGGCCATTGCGGCCGTGGTTCGCAACTTCTCCGCGCTCGAGGATGCACGGACGCACCTGATCATCAAGGCCGCTCGCGAACGCCGGAGCGGGGCGGCGGAAGGCGTCACCGGCGATCCGGCGTCGGCAGCGTTCCCGGGCGCCGTGACGACGCATATCGACGGCGCCGTGGCCCGGTCAAAGGGAACGGCCGAACTCCTGGACCGGGTCACTGAAGCCTTGGAGCGGCTGGCGGCCTCATTGCGGGACACCTAGCGGCGCCGCGCCGCCGCCAAAGCCCACGCCCAGCCGCGTGCGGCGCGGCCGAAGATCAGGCCCTCAAACGCGGTGAACGCCGCCGCTTTGGACGCCTCCGACCGGGTGGGGTACGCCACCACCGCGCCGGAGATCGCCCAAGGCGAGGCCCGGCCCCGCAGCGCCAGGCTCCAGGGCAGCAGCAACTCCCCCGCGCCGGCACCCACGGCCGTGACGCCGACCAGCCGGCCGCGCGCCCGGATCACCTTGATGAAGCCGGCGGTCTCGTTCTCCGCCACGGCGCGGTCATTGTCGGCGAACTCGGCCCGGTCCACGCGGATCCGGCCATACCGCTCCCGCGCCGCCCGCTCGGTCAGGCCGAGCTGCGCCAGCTCGGGATCGGTGAACGTCACGGCCGGCAGGGCGGCGAAGTCGGCGGCGGCGGGCAGGCCGAGGGCGACGTTCATCACCGCGACCGTGCCCTCATGCCCCGCTGCATGGGTGAGCCGCGGCCCGGCCCGGCAGTCGCCGATGGCGAAAACCGCCGGGTTGGAGGTGCGCCGCCGCCGTGGTGCTCCGTCAGCTTGCGGCGGCGGCGTCCGCGTCGTCGCGGGCCAGGGCCTGGCCTGCCTCGATCACCGTCACCGCGGCGCCCAAACGGCGGAACGCCTGCGCCATCTCCAGCCCCACGGACCCGGCGCCGAGGATGACCAAATGCCGCGGCAGCACGGCCAAGTCGAACAGCGTCTCGTTGGTCAGGAACGGCACGCTGTCGAGGCCCTCGATGTCCGGCACGGCCGGGCGGGAGCCGGCGGCGATCACGATCCGGGGCGCCCGGAGCGTCCGGTTGCTGGCCTCCACCGCCCGGCGTCCGGTGAAACGGGCCTCGCCCTGCATGACCTCCACCCCCCAGGCCCGGAACCGTTCGGGGGAGTCGTGCGGGGCGATGGCGGCGATGGCGCCCTGCACGTGGGCGCGCACGCCTGCGTAATCGACGGAAACGCCGGCCCCGGTCACTCCCATCGCACCCACGCCCATCGCGCCGCCGGCCCGCAGCAGGTGCGCGCGCCGGGCCGCCGCGAGCAGCGCCTTGGACGGCACGCAGCCGGTGTTCAGGCATTCCCCGCCCATCCGGTCGCGCTCGATCAGCGCCACCCGCAGGCCGAGCCGGGCGGCGCCGCCCGCGGCGGTCAGCCCGGCGGCGCCGGCGCCGATAAC
>CAXTUQ010000345.1:0-6824 GCA_964247405.1 uncultured Acetobacteraceae bacterium | reverse complement strand
CCGCTTCCCCCAACCCCCGTATGGTCCGGTTGCGGACCACGGCGGTGCCGACCTTCTTGGTGACGGTGAAGCCGATCCGCGCCGGCCCGTCATCCCCGCGAGGCAACGCTTGGAGCGCCAGGCCATGCACTGACGCCCGACGCCCTTTGCCGGCGACCCGCAGGAACTCGGCCCGGCGTTTCAGGCGCTCCGGCGGCCTGACAGGGTTTGGCGGCATCGCCGCATCGGCCGCGTCAGGCTGACAGGCGCTTGCGGCCCTTGGCGCGGCGGTTCGCCAGGACCTTGCGCCCGCCCACGGTGGACATCCGGGCACGGAAGCCATGGCGGCGCTTGCGGACCAGCTTGGACGGTTGATACGTGCGCTTCACGGTGAACTCCGGTTCCGGTGGTGCGGCTGCGAGCCAAGGCAGGTGCGCCGCTCGGCAACCGGACAACACATAATGCGGGCAGCCTGGCCCGGCGATGCAATGGCAGAAGTGGCTTATAGTTGGTCGCCCCGGGCCTAGTCAATCCAAGCCGAAACCGCGAGCCTCTTGAGCGGGGATGCGATTGGTGCTGATACCGCGGGATGATCGCGCGTCGCGTCCTCATCCCGCTGGTCGGTGCCGCCTCGGCGTTCGGCGCGTCGGGCGCGGTGCTGGCGCTGATGGGCGCGGGCACGCCGTTCCTGCTGGCAGCGCTGGGCGCTTCGGCGTGCGTGGGGCTAGTCCTGTACGGCCTGACGCCGGCCGAGTCCACAGCGCCGGGCGACGCCGCGGCGCAGGCCCGCATCGACGCCCTCCAAGCGCAGGTGTCCAACCTGCGGCATGATCTGCGTGGCGCGCTGTCCCCGGCGTTGATCGCTTCGGACCGCCTGATCGCCCATGCCGACCCCGCTATCCGCAGGGCGGGAGAAACCGTGGTGCGGTCCATCGAGCAGGCCTCGGCGCTCATCACGGCGTCCAGGGCCCAGGAGCCACCCGGCAGCGGCGCGGCATAGCTGCAAAGCGCACGGCGTCAGTCGTCTCGCTTCTCCGCGAACTCCACGTCGCGGTGGACGTGCACGGACATCAGCAGGCCGAAGCCGAACATCGCCATCAGCATGGCCGACCCGCCATGCGAGACCAGCGGCAGCGGCACCCCGCCCACCGGGATCGCGCCGACCACCATGGCGAGGTTCACGAACGCATACATGAAGAAGTTGGTTGAAACGCCGAGCGCCAGCAGCCGCCCGTAGCGGTGCCGGCAGCGGAGCGCCACCAGCATCCCCGCGCACACGATGCAGGCCAGCAGCCCCATCATCGCGAGGCCGCCGACCAGGCCGAACTCCTCGGCCAGCGTCGTGAAGATGAAGTCGGTCTGCTTCTCCGGCAGGAAGTCGAGCTGCCCCTGCGTCCCATGCAGGAATCCCTTGCCCCACAGGCCGCCGGACCCCATCGCGATCTTGGATTGGATGATGTTGTAGCCGGCGCCCAGGGGGTCGCTTTCGGGGTTAAGGAACGTGGTGATCCGGGCGCGCTGGTAGTCGTGCATGTGGTCGAACGCGAAGCGCGCAGCGAACGGCGTCGGCAGCAGGACCAGGGCCACGGCCCACCAGCGGATGCCGGCCGCCAGGAACATGGCCGCACCCACCAGCCCCACGATCACCGCGGTGCCCAGGTTGGGCTCCTTGAGGATCAGGCCGACCGGCAGCAGGACCAGCAGGACCGGCACCAGCAAGAACAAGGGACTGCCCATCTGCGCCCAGCTTGCCCGGCGGAACCACGCCGCCAGCGCCATGACCAGCCCGATCTTGGCAAGCTCGCTCGGCTGCACCTGCAACCCGCCCAGCTCAAGCCAGCGCTGCGCGCCCTTGCCGACATGGCCGATCCGCAGCACCAGGACCAGCAGCCCGACCGACGCGCCGTACACCGGCCAGGACAGCCGCGCGACCCAACGGATGTCGATCAGCCCGATGCCCAGCATCATCGCCAGCCCGACGCCGAAGCGCAGGAGGTGGCGGGACGCATACGGCTCCGGAGAACCGCCGGCGGCGGAGTACAGCGCCACATAGCCGACGCCCGCCAAGGCACAGAGCAGCAGCACGAGCGTCCAGTTGGTCCGCCACAGCTTGGCCAACAGGCCAAAGGACGGCTCCGCCCGGATCAGCCGCCGGGCTGCGATCACGAGTGCCCCTCGGCCACCCGCTGCGCCGGGGCGCTCGGCGGGGCGGCGGGATCGCGGGTCAGCGCGTCGGTCATGATGTCGCGGCCAAGCGGCGCCGCCGCGGCGGCCCCGGCGTTGCCGTGCTCCACCACGACCGCCACGGCATAACGCGGCGCGTCGTAAGGCGCGTAGCAGACGAACAAGGCGTGCGGCCGGAGCTCCCAAGCGGACTTCGCCGAGTTGAACCCGTGCTCCCGCTGGACGCGGGACACGTGGCGTACCTGGCTGGAGCCGGTCTTGCCCGCCAACTGCATGCCCGGCAGGTTGAGCCGCGCGCCCGGCGCGGTGCCGCCGCCCTCGTTCACCACCGCCCACATGCCTTCCCGCAACAGGTGCAGGCTGCGTTCCGGCAGGTCGAGCGTGGGCCAGTCATCCGGCGCCGCGCCCTTCTGCATCACCCCGGCGACGGAACGGGTCAGATGCGGCTGCAGGACCCGCCCGCTGGCGATGCGCGCCACGTAGGTCGCCAGCGCCAGCGGCGTCGTCTGGATGTAGCCCTGGCCGATGCCGCAACTGATGGTGTCGCCGATGTTCCACGCCTTGCCGCGCGACCGGCGCCAGGCACGGGTCGGCATGAGGCCGCGGCGCACGCCGGGCAGCTCGATCTGGAGGTCCACGCCGATGCCGAACCGGTTGGCCATCGCCGCCACGCGGTCGATGCCGGCCCGCCGGGCAAGTTCGTAGAAGAACACGTCGCAACTGTTCTTCAGCCCGCCCCGCATATCCAGCGCGCCGTGGCCGTGCTTGCTCCAGCAATGGAAGCGCGTGTCGCCCACGTCGAGGAAGCCCGGGCAGGTGATGCGGTCCTTCGGCCCGATGACGCTGGCCTCCAGCCCGGCCGCGGCGACCACCATCTTGAACGTGCTGCCCGGCGGGTACAGCCCGGCGGACGCCTTGTTGATCAGCGGCGTCCGCCGGTTGCGCGTCCATTCCACCCACTGCGCCTGGCTGACGCCCGAGTTGAATAGCAGGGGGTCGAAGGACGGGGTGGTGGTCATCGCCAACACCTCCCCGTTGCGCGCGTCCAGCACCACGGCGGAGGCGCTCTCGTCGCCCAGGCGCTGCAGCACCGAGGCCTGCAAGCCGGCGTCGATGGTCAGCTCCACGTCATCCCCCGGCATCCCTTCCTGCCGGTCCAGCTCGCGGATGATGCGGCCCGCGGCGTTCACCTCCATCTGCACGGCGCCGGGCTGGCCGCGGAGCCGGGCATCATGCGCCTTCTCCATGCCCGCCCGGCCGATGCGCAGGCCTGGCAGCCCCAGCGTGGGGTCCTCCGCCACGTCCTCGTCGTTCGGGGGCGCGACGTAGCCGACGACGTGGGCGAGCGCCGGCCCTTTCGGATAGGTGCGCGTCGTCCCGGCATCGACGACCACGCCGGGCAGGTCGGGGGCGTTCACCTCGATCCGCGCCATCTCCTCCCAGCTCAGGAACTCCCGCAGCGTGACCGGGACGAAGCGGCGGCGGGCGCGCAGCTCGCGCTCGATGCGGGCGCGCTCGGCGTCCGGAAGCGGCACGAGCTGCGCGAACGCGTCGAGCACTGCGCCGGCATCGGCCTGCCCGGCGGTGAACACGGCACGCCAGTTGGTTTGGCTGCCGCCCAGCAGGACGCCGGACCGGTCGAGGATGCGCCCGCGCGGCGGTGCGATCAGCCGCTCGCTGATGCGATTGCTGTCGGACAGCGTGGCGTAGCGTTCGCCCTCGACGATCTGGGTCCGATACAGCTTCGCCCCGAGTGCGCCGAAGATGCCGAGCTGCCCGGCGCCCAGGAGCAGGGCACGCCGGGTGAACATGCCGCCCTCTTTCTCTCCTGCCGCCCCGGCCATCTCACGCCCGGTCCGGGTCGGCCAGGCCGCGCTGCGCCTGGGTGAACAGGGCCGCGAGCGCCGGGTAAAGCCCGGTTGTCAGCCCGAACTGCAGCAGGGCGTCGCGGGCCGGCAGCAGTCGGACGTTCAAGAGGCCGACCATCGTCCATTCCAGGGCAGCCGCGCCCGCCGCCACGGCGGTGAACACGAGCCAGGCCGCCAAGAGGCCCTGCCGGGCCAGCCCTCGGCGCCAGCAGCCTACCGCCAACCCGTGCGCCGCCAGCAGGATCAGCACCGAAACGCCCGGCGGAGTCAGGCCAAGCAGGTCGGCCAACAGGCCCAGCAGGAACACCGCCGGGGGCGTCATGCTGGCCGGCCGGTTCAGCGACCAGAAGAACACGCAGGCCAGCGCCACGGCGGGCTGCGCCTGCGCCTGGCCCGGCAGGTCAAGCGGTGCCGCAGCCAGCAGCAGAAGCAGCGCCGTGCAGACGGCCGGGAAGAACCGGCGGGACGCGGCGTCAAGCCGGCGCCGCAGCGTCGGACGCGGCCGGACGCCGGGCGTGCGCAGCGGGGCCAAGGCTACTTGCCCCGCCGCTCGGCCAAACGAGTGGCCGTCTCAGGCGGCGATACGCTGCGCTGCCCGTAGTCGAACAGCCGAACGGCATCGAGACGGCCGAGCCGCGCCGCAAGCTCCACCTCCGGCGTGCCGGCATTGTAGCGCACGGTGCCGAGCGGCAGCCCGGCGGGAAAGGCGTTGGCCTCCGCCGAGGTCACGACGCGCTCGCCTTCGACCGGCGGCGCGTCGTCCGGCCAATGCGCGAGGCGCGGGCGCGGCCCGTTGGTGCCCATGAGGATGGCATGCCCGCCGCTGCCCTCCAGCGTCACGGGGATGCGGCTGTTCAGGTCCGTCACCAGCAGCACGCGGGCGCTGCGCGCACCCAGCTCCGTGACCCGCCCCACCAGCCCCTGCCCGTCCAGGGCAACCTGGCCCTTGGCCACGCCCTGGCTGCGCCCGATGGGCAGCAGCACCTCGCGGGCATAAACCCCGCCGGCATCGGCGACGACGCGCGCCGTCACGTAGGAGGCGGCGGGATCGGGAACCCAATGCAGGGTTTCCTTGAGCATGGCGTTCTCGGCGTCGAGCGCCACCGCCGCGGCCTGCCACCGGAGCAGTTGCTCGTTCTCCGCCCGCAGCCGGGCATTGTCGGCACGGAGGGATTGCAGGTCCCGTACTTCCTTCATGGCTGCGTGCGCGGCGGCCAGCGGCATCCCTGCTGCTGCAAAAACCGGCGCCACGGCGTCCGCCAGCACCATGCGCGCACGCTCAGCCAGCGGCGCATCGGCCCGGCCGAGCAGCAGCACAGCGAAGCCAGCCAGCACCAGCAACGGCAGGGTCAGCCGAGCCAGGGACTCGCGCATGGGAATCGACGGCCGAATCACGCGCCCGCGCCTCCAAAGGTCACAGGCCGATTCGAACGGTTTAGTACATCGACGTCAAGACATTCCGTAAACGGTTCATTTCTTCAAGCGCCCGGCCTGTCCCAAGCGCCACACAGCTCAACGGCTGCTCCGCCATCACCACCGAAAGGCCGGTGGCGTCGCGCAGGGCATGGTCCAGGCGGTGCAGCAAGGCGCCGCCGCCGGTCAGCACGATTCCCTTGTCCATGATGTCGGCCGCGAGTTCCGGCGGCGTGTTCTCCAGCGCAACCTTCACCGCCTCGATGATGGCCGCCACCGGCTCGGCCAGGCTTCCGGCGACCTGGCGGCGGTTCACCGTGATCTCCCGCGGCACCCCGTTCAGCAGGTCCAGGCCCCGCACATCCTGCGACGGCCCGTCCTCTGTGCCCTCGGACTGTGTTGCCGCGCCGATGTCGATCTTGATGCGCTCGGCCGTGCCTTCGCCGATCAGCAAGCTGTGGGTGCGGCGGAAGTAGCTGATGAGCGCCTCGTCCATCTTGTCACCGCCCATCCGCACGCTGCGGGAAAACACGATGCCGCCCAGCGCGATCACCGCGACCTCCGTCGTGCCGCCGCCGACATCGACGATCAGGCTGCCGGACGCCTCCGTCACCGCAAGCCCGGCGCCGATCGCCGCCGCCATCGGCTCCTCGATCAGCAGGACCTTGCGGGCGCCGGCGCTTTCGGCGCTTTCCTGGATGGCGCGGCGCTCCACGGCCGTGCTGCCGGACGGCACGCAGATGATGATGACCGGGCTGGCGATCCGCCTCCGGCGACGCGCCTTGCGGATGAAATGCTTGATCATCTCTTCCGCCATGTCGAAATCGGCGATCACGCCGTCCCGCAGCGGGCGGACCGCGGCGATGTTGCCGGGCGTGCGGCCCAGCATCCGCTTGGCCTCTTCCCCCACTGCGAGCACCTGCTTCTTGCCGCGCACCTCGGAAACCGCCACCACGCTGGGTTCATTCAGCACGATGCCGCGACCACGCAGGTAAACCAGGGTGTTGGCTGTTCCAAGGTCAATCGCCATGTCGGTGGGCGTCATCCCGAGCAGACGTCCTAACATGCAAATGCTCCCTCGAATCGTGGGAAAAGCCACGTCCCGGCAGCAGGATGGCATGGAAACCGGATCGCCGCAGCATTTCGATGTCGCAAGGGCTTTTATCAACTTTTAGTGAACCACATTTGCGACACAGGTTGGCTGCATACTCGTATCTGGTTCATGCGTTGGTCATGGATGCAACCTTATGGAGAGCACACGATGCGTTCTGTAATGACGGCGGCGTTCGCGGCAATCTTGCTGATGGGTCTGGCGGCTTGCGGGGAGCGGCCCGGCCCGCGGGCGGTAACGGGCGGACTGCTGGGCGCCGGACCGGGTGC
>CAXTUQ010000344.1:0-6844 GCA_964247405.1 uncultured Acetobacteraceae bacterium | reverse complement strand
CGGTGTTTTACGATCGTCACCGGGGCCTGGCGTTAGGCGCCGAGGACGCGACCGGGCGCGCGCTGCCAGCATCGCTGGGCGGCTAAGCGGCTACGATGGTCGCCGCCCCGGCACTCGGCGGCCGCGGCCAGGTCCGCGGGCGCCAGGCTCCAGCGC
This sequence comes from uncultured Acetobacteraceae bacterium, assembly GCA_964247405.1. Classification (GTDB taxonomy): domain Bacteria; phylum Pseudomonadota; class Alphaproteobacteria; order Acetobacterales; family Acetobacteraceae; genus CAHJXG01. The sequence continues at coordinate 6,688 of CAXTUQ010000344.1, read as the reverse complement.
CGCGCAAGCTCGTCCTCGTCCGGGTCGGCGGGGGCCGGCCGGCGCCGATGCGGCGTTTCGGCGTCCCGGGGATCATCCATCGACATTGAGGTGCGAGCGCTCCAGGTCGGCCGCGAGGTCGTCGCGGGAGGGTCGCGTGTAGATGGCCGTCGTGTCGAGCGAATCATGGCCGAGCAGGCTGGCGAGTTCGACCAGCTTGCCCGGGTTGTCGCGCAGGAAGCCCAGCGCGAAGGTGTGGCGCAGCGTGTGCGCTGAGACGGCGAGACGCTTGAGGCGGGCACGGCGTGCGAGGCTGGTCATGACCGCCTGGACCGTGCGCACGGGCATCGCCCCGTCCCGGCTGCTGGCGAACAGCGGCGCATCCTTGTCCGGCGCCGGGTGCCGGTGGTCGAGGTGTTGCCGGAGCGCGCGGCGCGCCGTGGCGTTCAGCGGCACGTCCCGGGCCTTGAGGCCCTTGCCATGGCGGATGCGGACGGTGCCGGAGCGGTCGCCCAGGGTGGCGTCGCCCACCTGCAAGGCGGCCACCTCGCTGACGCGCAGCCCGGCCTGCAGCATGAGCTGCACCATGGCGTGTTCCGCGCGGCCAGGCCGTGGGAGGACGCGCCCGCGGCGCGCAGCAGGGCGTGCACCTCGGCGTCGGTCAGGCCAGCCGGCTGGCGGTTGCGCTCGGTGCGCACGGGACGGACGTCGAACACGGAGCCGGCTGGCAGGGCGCCGGTGCCGCGCGCCCAGCGGCAGAGCCGGCGCAAGGCGTCGAGCCGGCGGTTGACCGTGGCGGGCCGGAGGCCTCCGGCGCCCATGTGCTGACGGTAGGCGGTCAGCTCGTGCCCGGCCAGGTGCTCAAGGACGAAAGGGCCGTCATGGACTGCGCGGTGCCAGGCGGCGAAGTGGTGCAGGTCGTAGCGGTAGCCGCGCAGCGTCGCAGGCGCCAGGTCATCGCGCGCCAGGCTGGCGAGGAACGCCGCCATCCAGCTTGGCTCGCCGGGTGCGTCGGCGGGCGTTGCGCATATTGCACGCAATGTCATCCCCCGCGTTAGCACCCTGGTTTGCTGCGTGCAATACAACCAGACGCGCGGGTATGCTGCGCCCAATGTCGATTGCACGCCATGACTGCACGCAGCAAACAGGCTGTTCGTGCCATAACAGAACCAAAAGTCGCCGGGTCAGGCCCTGAAAGGGCACAGGCAGGCCAAACAGGCCATCCTTACCGTGCAGTTTTACGCGGATGGGCCTTCCGCCCCAGATCGAGCGTGTTGTGCGTCAGTTCATAAATCTGGAAACCCAGCAAAACCGTCATGGCGGAGGCGGCGAGCCGCTCCGACGTGTTGGCCATGAGGAATGCACGGAGCGCCGTGTTGCCTGACAGGAAAAGCGGCGGCATCTATCGCGGTGATAGGGATGGCGTAGGCCGGCTACGGATCATAGGCATTCTCCTGCGCCGGGGTGGCCGCAGCAAGCTCCGGCATCTCCCGCACAAGCTGGGGCGTCCGGTCGAGCTCGGCCAGATAGACTTCCCGCAGCCGTTGCGCTTCGCGCAATGTGATCGCCTCGAACCGGAACCGCGCACCCGGCCCGCGCTGTGCCATCGCGTCCAAATCAGCGGTGATGACGCACGCGATCTTTAGATAGCCGCCCGTGGTCGGCCCGTCGCGCAGCAACACGATGGGCTGGCCGGAGCCTGAAACCTGGATGCTGCCCGGCACCACCCCGTCCGAGACGAAGCTTGCGCCCCGTGCGGCATCGAGCGTTGGACCTTCCAACCGGTAGCCCATGCGGTTGGCCTGGTGCGTCACCCGCCAGATGCTGTCCAGAAAGGTCCTGATGTCTGTGCGGGCGAACATGTCGTGCTGCGGCCCCAGCACGACCCGGATTGGCGTGTTGACCGGTCGGCCGCGCAGGTAGATCGCACGATCTTGGCCACCCGCCGCCAGGCTTTCGTTAAACGGCAGCGCATGATCCTTCTGCAGGGTGCCCCCATTGAACACGCCTAGGCTGGACACCGCATAGGGTAGAGTGCATTCCAGAGGCTGAGGGGCCTCGAAGCCGCCGGCAACCGCGAGATAGCCCCACGCCGCCTGTGGCGTGGGGTCGATCCGCAGCAGGTCGCCCCGCCTGAGATTGAACGAGCGGTTCGGAGCCATCCACTGCCCTGCCGCCGAGATCGGGAAAGGGCCGCCGCTGACTGCCAGCCGGCAACTATCGGCCGCGACCTCGAACGTCCCACCCCATAGCATAAATTCCAGGACCGCCGTATTGGCCGGATTGCCGACCAGGATATTGGCGATGGTGGCCGAGGCCTGGTCCATCATGCCCCCCGTGGGCACGCCGAAACGGCGCCAGCCGCGCTGACCATGGTCCCGCAAGACCATCGAAGGCCCGGGACACCGCACCACCAGGCACGCCGGCTTGCGCTTCATGCCTCCAGGGCCGCCACCAACTCGCCCGCCCCCGATTGCGCCGATAGCGTTTCGAACTCCAGCAAGCCGATCGGTCGGAAGCGGACCCGGTCTCCTGGTCGAAACAGGAACGGGTCGGGCTTCTTCATATCGAAGCAGCGCAGCGGGGTGCGACCGAGGACATGCCACCCGGTCGGGATCGCCATCGGTGCGATCGCGGTCTGCAGTCCGCCGATCATCACGCTGCCCTCGGCGACACGTTGCCGGGGCATTTCGCGCCGTGGCAGCTCCAGCGTGGCCGGCAGGCGGCCGAGATAGGCAAAGCCCGGCGCGAAGCCGATCATGTAAACGCGGTACGCGCCGGAAACATGGGCGGCGACCACCGCCTCGGGACTGAGGTTCCGGCGCCGTGCGACTTCGGTGAGATCCTCGCCAAATTCATCGCCGTAGGCGACCGGGACCACCCAACAACGCGGCGTGGGAACAACGCTACCCGCCTCCCGGTCCGCTGCCCGCAGGCAGGCGACAAGGGCAGGAAAGGACAGGAGCCGCGGCTCATACTCGACCAGCAGTGCGCGATAGCTCGGGACCGTTTCAAGGATCCCTGATAGCTTGGCAGCCTTAACGGCCCGGTCAAATGCCACGATGCGATCATTGAGGTCGGGCTCGATCGTGTTGCCGAACTCAACCGACAGGGCCGTGTCGCCCACCGGCAGGAAGCGGAGCGGGCTGGGCGTCGATGTGTGCAGGCTAGTCGGTCGCCTCGCCATCACGGGCTGGCGCCATCGGCGAGGGCGGCATGCGTCGGCTGGGCTGTCATTGAGCCACCCGCAGTGCGTCCAAGCTGCTTGCTGCAATCAGCCGAGGAAGCTCGGTCGCCGCAACCGGAGGTCCGAGCAGAAAACCTTGGATGTGGCGGCAGCGAAGTTGCTGTAGCACATCGAGCTGCGCCCGTGTCTCCACGCCCTCGGCGATGACCTGAATCCCGAGGTTATGGCCAAAAGCGAGAAGACTTCCGATGACGGCGTGTGTCGTCGGGTTTTCAGTGACCTCCTGTACGAAGGACCGGTCGATCTTGATCGTGTCGAATGGGAAATGGCGGAGGTAGCTCAGGCTCGAATACCCGGTTCCGAAATCGTCGAGCGCGATCCTCGCACCATAAGCGCGCAGACGCTGAGTCATCTCCGAAACGTGCTTTGCATCTTCGATCAGCACGTTCTCGGTGATTTCAAGTTCCAGCCGATGGGGACCGAGCCCGGTCTGTTGGGCGATCTGGTTGATCTGCTCGGGGAGGTCGTTGTCGAGGAACTGGATGGGCGACAGATTGACACACAGCCGCAGCCTGGCCGGCCAGCCGATTGCCTCGTTGCAGGCTGTTTTGAGCACCCAAGGACCGATCTCGCGGATGATGCCGATCTCCTCGGCGAGCGCGATAAATTCGGCAGGAGGTATGATCCCGCGTTCTGGATGGAACCAGCGCAAGAGCGCCTCGAACCCGTAGAGCTGGTCCCGCTCCACGTCCCAGATCGGCTGATAGAACAGGATGAACTGTTCCTCATTCAGCGCTGCCCTTAGGTCCCGCTCCAGCAAACGGCGCTCGTGGACCCGGATGTTCATCGCGGGGTCGAACAGGCGGAACATACTGCGCCCGCCTTCTTTGGCGCGATACAGTGCCGCGTCCGCGTTCTTCATCAGGACATCCGCCGAGTGACCATGGACCGGACACAAAGCCACGCCGATGCTGGTGCCAATGGACATCGAACGCCCATCGATGTCGAATGGATCGGCGAGACTACGGACCACGCGGCTCGCAAGCTGTATCGCCGCCTCAGGTTGGCGCACATCGGACTGCAGGATCGCAAACTCGTCGCCGCCAAGCCGGGCAATGAGGTCCTCAGTACGGATGACCTTGCGCAGGCGTTCGGCAACCTGCTGCAGCAGAGCGTCGCCGCTCGCATGGCCGTGCAGGTCGTTGACGAGCTTGAACCGATCCAGGTCAAGACAAAGGACCGCGAACTGGCCGGCGCTTTGGGTGGCCAAACCAAGGGCTTGTGCAAGCCGGGCGTGGAATGCCGCACGGTTTGCCAGGCCGGTCAGCACGTCGTGATGCGCCAAGAAAGTGACCTGCGCCTCGGACCGCTTACGTTCAGTAATATCGGTGTACGTGCGCACCGCGCGACCGTCCGGCATGAGGTTCGTGCGTACCTCGAGCACCGTGCCGTCTGGGCGCGCGCGCTCATACACTGGGTGCGCGTCAAGTCCCCCATGCTCGACAAAAGACCGGAAGCCGCTGGCGGCGTCCCCGCCTGGCCCAAACTCGCCCTGGTCAAGCTGCCATTTCAGGATATCGTCAAAACTGCGCATGCGCGCAATCAGCTCAGCCGGCAGGCCCAGCAGTTCCATGACCCTTCGGTTGATCACCGGCACCCGGCGGTAGGCATCGACCATGATGATGCCCTGGCTTATATTCTCCAACGTATCCGAGAAGGCCTGTTGCGAGAACACGAGCTGCAGCTTATGACGGACGAGAACGAAGCTGATGACCAGAATCAGGCTCGTGAACACCGCTCCGCCGAGTAGATACTCGGGAAGATAGTGCCAAAACGCGGCGAACACCTGTTTTCTGTCCTGGCCGACCGCGACGAGCAGCGGATAATTCTCAAGCTTTCGAAAGCTGAAGATCCGCCGGATTCCATCGATCTCGCTCACGGACTCATAGCTGCCTTGGTTGGACGACGCGGCAAGGGCGAATGGGCTTACATCTGCAATTTTGAAGCCGATGGCTTGCCGGTTCGTGGGGGCCCAGGCGCGCACCACCTGATCGGTCCCGACCAGGACCAGGACGCCCTGGCCGATGTTGATGGAGTCGTAGAACTGCGTCAGCCAATAGGGGTCCATTGAAACCACGACGACGCCGGCGAATGAACCGTCGGCATCGAGCAGTTTGCGCGAGAACTGCACCGACCACTTCCCAGACTCCCTGCCGATCAGCGGTTTGCTGATGAAGAACCCGTCCGTCGTCGAGTTCATCTGCGCATGGAAATGTTCACGGTCGGAGAGATCGACCGGGCGGTTTACCGGACCCAAACTCGTCGATGCTAAGAATCCCGATCGGTCAATGATCGATATCTGAAAGGTCAGATCTGTCACCAGATGGCTGGCCTTTGCCCAGCGCTGGAGCTCGAAATGCGTGGGATCGCTCGCATAGGCGGTACGCACGAAAAGCAGCATCTGATCGACCGATGCAAGCGTGCGGTTGACGTTCTCCTCGAACGCCAGAGCCATATTGCCGGTATCCTCAAGCGCGTTCCGTGAGGCGGCCGCATGCTGCTGTTGTAGCAAGGTTGCGACGCCTGCCCAAACCAGCACAATCGCGACCACGATCAGGCTCAGGTCGAAGACGATTGCGCGCACGCGAAAGCGCCCTGAATAGGGCCTCATCGTCTGAACCCTGCCCCAGAACCGGCCCGGCATCGCGAGCTCTGGCCGCCTGAGGAGGCGCTGCGGTTCTACCAAGTGTTGTGGCAGCCCGCCGCGCAACCCGATATGGTGAACTCTCGAGCCAAGGCCCGCTTGGTATCCCGTTGCTGCTTCACCTAGAAACCCTTCAACTTCGGCACCTTAACGTATTGGTATCGCAACAAGGGGGAATAATCAATGCTTCTCCATAGGCTGAGATCTAGCCGCTATAATTCACGGCTCTGAAGCTGTTCCCGTTTGAGGCGTGCTGTTTTCGCGTGATGGTTGTGCAGGCGTGCGGGCTCGTTGCCATGTCGGAGGGGCATGTTGGCGGCTCGATGCGGCGGCGTTGGGGGTTGATGAGAGCGGGTGACGGTGGGGCACGCTGCCCCGCGGTTCAGCTGACCAGGCGCGGCATGCGGCCGAGAACAAAGGCCAGGATGGACTGGCACGGGGCGTAGCTTGGCAGGTGCAGCTTGACCTGGGTTTTCATCTCGACGACGCGCACGGCCAGCTTGATCAGGCGCAGCCGCAAGGTGTCGAACTGGGCGGTGCGCCAGGACGAGCGGCGCGGCATCAGCGTGCGCAGGCTCCACATCAGCCAGTAGGCGCCAGCGTGCAGGAACAGGCGGACCTGGTTGGCGGTGGCCTTAGTGCACGAGGTGCGGTCGGCGGCGAGGTGAGTTTTCCAAGCCTTGACATGATTTTCCGCCTGTCCGCGCTGGCAATACCGCCGCTCGTAGAGGGGCGGAAGGCCCATCTCTGCGAAAATGTACGGTAATACCACACGCCCTATGTCATAACCGTTTTGTTCCAAGCTCGTGTTGCGATGG
>CAXTUQ010000343.1:0-6846 GCA_964247405.1 uncultured Acetobacteraceae bacterium | reverse complement strand
GACGGAGCGCCTGCCAAGACGGCGAGCGTGCTGGTGTCCTGGGCGACGCCGCCCGCCCCGTCATCGATGGTGACGGTCATGGAGGTTTCGCCGGGCTGGGCGCCCGTGAACACCAATCCCGCGGCTTCGGCCATCAGGGCCGCGAGCGTGCCCGCTGAGGTGAACAGGCCAGTCGCCGGGTTGTAATGGCCGGGACCCGTGCCGCGCAGCGTGCCGATGGCGGGGTTGGCGAAGCGGATGGTCAGCGTTCCGGTCTGGCCCACGTCGGGGTCTTGCAGCAGCAGGCCGCCGAACAGGCGGACCTGCGCGCCCGGGAAGATCGCCTGCCCCGGCGCCGCATTGCGGATCGAGGGCGCGGTGTTGACCGCCGTGGTTGTCACCCGGGTCACGGTGGCCGGGCCGCCGGCGCCGGCGCTGTCACGGACCTGGACGCTGAAATCCGTGGACACCTGCTGGCCGGGGCTGGTTTGGCGGCGGGTGGGCACGAAGCTCAGCGCGGCGGCGGCGGCCGTGACGGCGTCAGCAGTGCCCGTCACCGTGTATACCCCGGCCGATGCGTCATAGCGGCCGGCGCCCAGGTTCGTCAGAACGCCGTTGGCCGGGCTGCTGAGCGTGACCTGCAGCGTCTGCTGCTGCCCGGTGTCGGGATCGGTTACTTTGATGCCGGCGAAGGGCAGCAGCGCCGCGTCGTCCCGCGCGGCCTGGACGGAAGGAAGGCCCGCGAGCGTCGGCGTCGTGTTCGCGACCACAGCACTCAGGGCCGCGGCGGCGGAGGAGGCATAGAAGCTGTCCACCGTGACCGAGTTGATCAGCGTCGCGCCGACGGAGGCGGCCACCTGCGCCTGCAGTTCGACCGTCACCTGGCGGTTTGCCGAGGAAGCCGCATCGACCGCGCCGAAATCGAGGATGAGCAGCGGTCCCGTTCGTTGCTCCGAGGGCGCGGACAGCGCGGCGGCGCCGTGCGACGTGACGCCACCCGCTTGCACGATGTGCGCCGACCCCGGCAGGTAGGCGAGGCCGGCCGGCAGGCTGTCCAGGATGCGGAAATCCTTGCTGAAGCCGGCCGGCAGCGTCACGGTGAATCGCAGCGTCGCGACCTGCCCGTTCGCAAGCTGGCCCGTGCCGGCGAACGCCTGGGTGATGGTCGGCGCGGCTGGCTCGGCAACGCCCACGGCGATGCTGCCCGTGGCCGTGCTCGTTTGCCCCGGCGGCCCGATGCTGACCGCGGCCTGGATGGCCTGCGTGTGCGGGGCAGAACCACCCGGGAGGGCGTCCGGGCGGACCGTGACCTCGATCTGCACCTGGTCGGCCGCCGTGTCCTGCCCGTCCGGCGCGTTCAGCGTGTCGCCAAAGGCGATCCCGCCATGGCCGTCGGACACGGGGATCTGCGGCGTGATGTTGGCCCCGACTGCCACGACCCGCGCCGACACCGCGGTGAGCCAGGCGGGCAGCACGATCGAAAGGTCCAGCCCGCGGCTCAAGCCTTCAGGCAGCGTGGCGGTCAGCCGGAACGTCGCGGTCCCCCCAAGCGCCAGCAGCGTGCTGGCGCCGTTTGGGTTTCCAGTCGAGATCAAGGCCACGGCGACGCTGGGCTGGAGATTGACCACCCCGGTCGTGGCCGTGTTGGCCGCGGCGGCGGTCTGCGTCACGCGGTTGGTCCAGCCCGGCTCCGTCGCGTAGCTGACGATCTGCGCCGTGCTGACGTGGTTGGGCACGCTGAGATCCAGCCGGTCCGTGCTGCGGAGCGTGTAGCTGATCAGCAGGATGTTCTGGCCGCTGTCGGCGTCGTAGCCGCCAATCGGCGCTTTCGAGTCCAGCAGGAGGCCGCCCTTGGGATCGAACAGGTTGCCGGAATAGGCCAGCGGCGTCCCGGCGCCGTCCGAGACGGTGATGCTGGCATCCCCGTCCGGCGCCACGAACCCGTCCGGCATCGGCGCGCGCACCAGGACGTCGTACGCCTTGGCGCCGGGCATCAGGTTCTCGACCGCGATGACGAAGGTCACGTCGTCGCCGGCGTCCACGCCGTAGAGCTGGTCGGCAAACGGCTCCGTCGCCAGCCCGGCGCTGCTGATGACGCCGCCGAACTGGCCGAAATCCGGGCTGTAGCCGAACGGGCCGCCGGTGCCGGTCCAGTTGGCATGGTCGTTCGACGCATAGACCGTCGCGGTCTGGATGTGCAGCGACGGCTCGTTGAGGGCGACGGCCGCCGTTGTGGCGCTCACCGTGGCGGGCGTCCCGAACGAGTTCGCCTCCGTCTCCGTCACGGTCGCCGCGAGCGACGCGCCGGGCGCCAGCGGGGCGGACACCAGCAGGTCGATGGTGCCGGGACGGCTGCCGTACGCCGTCTGGACATCGCCGAAGTCGAACAGGACTGCCGCGTTCCCCGCCGCGTCGGTGGTCATGGTCGCCGCCGGCCGGGTCGCGGTGTAGGTGCCGCCCGGCCCGAACTGGGCGTGGCCGCCGGGCGGGCCTCCCGCCGTGCCGGCGGCGTCGAACACGAAGGGGCCGGTCAGTCCCGCGAGGGCGGCGGTCACTTGGACGTGGTGCGCGGTTGTCAGCGGCAGGCCGAGCTGGATGCGGTAGGTCACGATGTCGCCATACGCCGCGTGCGCCGTCCCCGCCGCCAAGACGCCGTTCACCGCATAGATCGATGCCGCGAGCGTGCTGGACGGCAGCGCCAGCGATGCGACGGCGGGATCGCTGCTGGACAGCGTGCCCGCCACCGTGCCGCTGAACACGGCGGTGTTGCGCAGCAGGTCGCCCTGTCCGAGCACCCGGCCCAAGGCCGGCGCCTGCCGCGCCGCATACAGCGACGCGATGACGCTGTGGAAAGTGACGGAAACGGTGCTGTCGTCCGACATGCCGCCGGCCAGCCCGGCGGCGCGCAGCGTGGGCGCCAGGTCGAAGTTGATGGCGGTCGTCGCGGTGTCGGCGCTGCGCGTGCCCGACCAACCCAGCAGGTCTCCGCTGAACAGCGTGGTGGACCCGCGGCGGATCACCACCTGCGGGTGGAACACCGTGTCCAGGCGCTGCCCGTCGCCCAGGGTGTCCAGCAACCGAAGGTCGGCGATGCCGCCCAGCCCCGATCCGCTGACCGTCCATTCAAGGTTGCCGCCGGGCGCGAGCTGGTCCAAAAGGGACACGGACCCCCGCACGCCGCGCCCGATTGTGCCAGAACTCGACAACGTTGCCAAAATTGTTGCTGCCAAAGATTGTTTCGACAATAATTGGCATGATGCGCGGTTTTGGTTGCGGGTTGGTTAATCCCCGTTATGGTTCACGCGACGAACCCGAGGTGCCTCCATGCCCGATGCCGAAAACCAACGCATAGTCCTTGCCAGCCGCCCGGTGGGGGAGCCGCAGGAAAGCGACTTCCGCATGGAACGGGGGCCGATCCCGACGGCGGGTCCGGGACAGGCGCTGGTGCGGACGATCTGGCTGTCGCTTGATCCCTACATGCGCGGGCGGATGAGCGATGCGCCGTCCTACGTGCCGCCGGTGCCGATCGACGGCGTGATGACCGGCGGCACCGTTGGCGAGGTGATGGAGTCCAACGCGGACGGTTTGAAGCCCGGCGACCTCGTGGAAGGCTTCAACGGATGGCAGGCCTATGCCGCCGTGGACGCCGCCGGGCTGCGGCGGATGGAGCCGGGGTCGCTGCCGGCATCGACCGCGCTCGGGGTGCTGGGCATGCCCGGCATGACGGCGTATTGCGGCCTGCTCAACATCGGGCAGCCGAAAACCGGGGAGACCGTGGTGGTCGCCGCCGCCAGTGGTCCCGTGGGGTCCATGGTGGGCCAGATCGCCAAGCTGCGCGGGGCGCGCGCTGTCGGCATCGCCGGCGGCGCGGAAAAGTGCGGCTACGTCCGGTCCACCGGCTTCGACGACTGCATCGACCACCGCGGGCCGGACCTGCCCGAGCGGTTGAAGCAGGCTTGTCCGAAGGGGATCGACGTGTATTTCGAGAACGTCGGCGGCCCTGTCTGGGACGCGGTGTTCCCGTTGCTGAACCCGTTCGCCCGCGTCCCGGTCTGCGGCCTGATCTCGCAATACAACCAGACGGCGCCGTCCTCCGGGCCGGACCGGCAGGCCGGGCTGATGCGCGCCGTCCTGACCAAGCGCCTGACCCTCCGCGGCTTCATCGTGACCGACTTCGCGAGCCAGCGGGCCGACTTCCTGCGCGACGCCACTGCGTGGGTCGAGTCCGGGCAGATCAAGTATCGCGAGGACGTGGTGGACGGGCTGGAGCGCGCTCCAGCCGCGTTCATCGGCATGTTGCAGGGCAAGAACTTTGGCAAGCTGCTGGTCCGCCTCGGGCCGGATGCAGCCGCCTGAGCACCGTGGGCACGGAAACGTGAGGGCTTGCTCACGTTGAAGTCAGTCGTGGGGCGACTTTATGCTGCGGCGCACAATTCAGTGCGTGGACCCCGACATGAACGCATTCCAAGCTTCGCAGACGCCGCCCGCGCGCCCGCAGTCGGACAAACCCGAGGCGGCTGATGCGCAGCCATCGCCGCCGGACGCCGAGGCCAACGGCCCGGCCGCAACGCCGGAGCCAGCGCCAGAGCAACCGCGGTTGACCGGAGAGGACATGTCCGGCTGGGCAATGGGCGGGTCCGACTGATACCGGTTGTTCTTTGGGGCTACGGCTGGAGGGTGCGGAGCAGTGCCAGGCCGCGTCCGTCGGCGAGCACCGCGGCGGTTTCCTGCCGGGTGAGGGCGGCTTCGGCGGCGTCGAGCGTCGCCGCTTCTTCCAGTTTGGCCAGACCCATCAGCAGTGCCGGGTTGAACGGCGTGCCGCGGGCACGGGGCGGCGGCAGCATGGCGGCGTGGGCCGTCAGCAGGCGCGGGTCGGAGACGAGGTGGCGCAAGGCGGGGAACGCCTGCACCGTCGCCTCCGCTTGCAGCCGCTCCGCCTCCGCCAGCACGGCGGGGGGCGCCTCCTCCTCGGGGATGCGCAGCAGCCCGAGCCGCCGCAGGACCTGGCCGGGGCCGCGCCTGGCGGTCCAGGCCGCCATGGGGATCGCGAGCGCCAGGCCCAGCACCACCGGCGACATCCAAAGCAGCAGCGACGGCGACACCAGGTAGGACGCAAGCCCCAGCAGGAGGCCGATAACCGTGTGCGTCCGGTACTGACGGGCGGTCTGCGCGAAAGGGATGCCGCCGTCGTCCCGCTGCTGCGGCTGCCACCCGCCGTCCCGCCCGGCGAGGATCGACACCACCGCCGCGGACTGCGTCAGCATTGCCACCGGCGCGATCAGCCCGGCCAGCACCGTCTCGATCAGCACGCCCGCGAGCGCCCGCAGCGCGCCGCCGAAGGCCCGGCGCTCCCGCAGCAGCAGCGCTGTGCAGGCCAGCAGCTTCGGCCCCAGCAGCACGGCCATGGTGCCGATGAACACCCACTTCGACCGCACCGGGTCCACCGCCGGCCACAAGGGGAACAGCGACGGCCCGGCCGGGAAGTAGTCCGGCAGCACGAACCGCGCCTGCAAGGAGATCAGGATGCCGGTCACGAGGAACAGCAGCCAAAGCGGCGCCGTGACGTAGGAGCCGATCCCCATGGCGAGATGCAGCCGGCTGACCGGGTGCAGGCCGCGCGCGCCGATCACCTTCAAGTGCTGCAGGTTGCCCTGACACCAGCGCCGGTCGCGCACGGCGATGTCGGCAAGGGACGGCGGGCTTTCCTCGTAGCTGCCGGGCAGGCCCGGCTCCATGTGCACCGCCCAGCCGCCCCGGCGCAGCAGCGCCGCCTCCACGAAGTCGTGGCTCATGATGTGCCCGCCGAACGGCTTTCGGCCCCGGAGCGTCGGCAGCCCTGCCTGGGCGGCGAAGGCGGCGGTGCGGATCATCGCGTTGTGGCCCCAATAGTTGCCCTCCGCCCCGTGCCACCAGGCGATGCCGTGCGCGATCAGCGGGCCGTAGGCCCGGCCGGCAAATTGCTGGGTGCGGGCGAACAGCGTTTCGCCGCCGACGATCACCGGCAGGGTCTGCACCAGTCCCATTCCCGGGTTGCGCTCCAGGATGCCGGCCAGGCGGATGATCGTCTCGCCGGTCATCACGCTGTCGGCGTCGAGGATCAGGAAATGGGCGTAGCCGGCCCCGAAGCGGCGCACCCAGTCGGCGATGTTGCCGGCCTTGCGCTCGATGTTCTCGGCCCGGCGGCGGTAGAAGATGCGGCCGTCGCCTGCAAGGGCGCCGCCCTGAGTGCCTCCCGTGCGGTCGCGCAGCGCGAGGAACGCCGCTTCCTCGGCGATCCAGATGTCGGGGTCGGTCGTGTCGCTGAGGATGAACAGGTCGAAGGCGGGCAGCGCGCCGAGCCGGGCGAGGTCGTCATGGATCACCTGCAGCGCCGCCATCACCCGGGCGGGCTGCTCGTTGTAGCAGGGCATCAGGAGCGCGGTCCGTGCCGCGAGCGTGGGCAACGGCGACCCGGCCGGATCGAGCCGTCGCCCGCCGCCCGCGAGCAGCGACGCGAAGCCGCACAGCGCGCTGACCAGCGCCAGCGCGATCCAGGCGAACAGCACCACGAACAGCGCGAGGATGACGCCCTCCAGCAGCGTGAGGCCGCCGACCCCCAGCACCAAGTACATCTGATAGGTTGCAACGCCCGTCACCGCGGCCGCGCCGCCCAGCACGAGCGCCCGGCGCCACCCCATGCGGCCCGGCGACGACGCCGGCCTGACCCGCGCCCCCGGGGCGTGCAGCGCCTGCGCCGGCATGGCGAGCGGCGCCTCCTCCGGCAAGGACCGGAAGGTCTCCGCATCGCCGGGGATCAGGCTGTCCAACGCAGCATCCACGTCTCGGTCAGCGGCGCGTCGCCCAGCAGCAGTTGCGCGCGCAGCTCAA
>CAXTUQ010000342.1:0-6848 GCA_964247405.1 uncultured Acetobacteraceae bacterium | reverse complement strand
CTCCACGACGTGCGCCTGCAGCACGGCGTCCACGTCGGCAGGGCTGTTGATCCGGTACCAGACGCCTTCCGGGTAGATCACCAGGCACGGGCCGAGTTCGCAGCGGTCCAGGCAGCCGGCGGAGTTCACCCGCAGGTTGGCGATGCCCAACTCCTTCGCCCGCGCCTTCATGTAGTCGCGCAGCTTCTCCGACCCGCGGGCGGCACAGGACCCGCGTTTGTGCCCGTCCGGCCGCCGGTTGGTGCAGACGAACAGGTGCGCGTCGAAATACGGCGGCGGGTCGGTCGGCAACGGGGTGCCCATCAGATGTTCCCTAAAAATAGCGCAGGTTGAGACGGATGCGGCCACCGCCGGCACCTAAACGGAAGGCGGCATCGGCGAAGGAGGGCGGCCCGAAGCGGAACGGCGCGTCGTTGCTGAAGCCGATGCCTACGGTCGGCAGGCCGAAAAAGTTGCGGGTGATCTTCCCGACATCGGTCTCGTCCTGGTAGGCCTGCGCCGCCCAGGTACCGGGCGGCACGTCCAGCGTGACCGTCACCTCGCCGGGCGCGGCCTTGCCGTGCGCGCGCCATTGGCAGGTCTCCTTGAGGAACGTGTCGGCGGAGCAGACGGCCACCCGGATATGCCCCTTGCCGCTGCGGATGTTGCCCACGACGACTTCCAGCCTCGCCGCCTGCACACTGCCCGCCAGCATCGCCGCCAGCCCCGCTACTGCGCCGTATAGGCCCGGCCGCGCCAGGTGGCGGGCCGGCCGCGGGCGGCACGGATCAGCGACCACCACTGCACGGCCAGCAGCGCCAGGACGCCGAACGGGTGCAGCAGGGCAGGAAGCCAGGGCTGGCGGAACCGCGCCGCCAGGATCAGGCGGAACCCGACGGATGCCAGCAAACCCAGCCCGGCCGTCCAGCCCGGCGCCGCCAGCATCAGCACGGCCGGCAGGATTTGCCCGCCCCCAAGGATCACCGTCCACACCGGCAAGGCCCGCGGCTTCGCCATGCCCTCCGTCGCGTTCTTGCATAATCCCTCCCAGACCTGCGCGGCGTTGGCATACATGCGGCAGCGCGCGAAGCCGCTCGCGTCGAACAGCCGGGTCATCGAGCCGGCCCGGCGGAAGGCGCGGGGCAGCATCAGCCCGTCATGCAGCGACGCCCGGATCGCCGCGTGGCCGCCGGCGCGCAAATAGGCGTCGCGCCGCACGATGAACAACTGACCGCACCCGGCGCCGAGGCCGACCGCCGGCAGGCGCAGCATGGCCGCAATCGGCAGGTATCCCAGCAGCAGGAAATGGATCAGCGGGATCAGCAACTGCTCCGACCAAGTGACCGTGTCCTGCGCCGGGAAGCCGCTGGCCAGCCCCACGTCGTGCCGCTGCATCACCCCAGCCATGCGGCTCAGGGCGTCGGGCGCCAGCCGCACGTCGGCATCGACGAACACCATCAGCTCGTGCCGGGCAAGGCCGCCCAGCACGCTGCACGCATGCTGCTTCCCCGACCAGCCCGGCGGCAGTTTCGGTGCCGCCGCTACCCGCAGCCGCGGGTCGGCGATCCCGGCGAGAATGGCTGGCGTCCGGTCGGTCGAGGCGTCATCGAGCACCACAAGCTCAAGCTCCACCCCCTCGCTCGCCAGCACGGCCGCGCAGGCGGCGCCGATGTTGGCCTCCTCATTGCGGGCCGGGATCAACACAGACACTTGGGGCCGTCCGCTGGCCAGGGCCGGCGCGCGGTAAAGAAAGAGGTTCCACAACCCCAGGAGCAGCGGCCCGGCGGCCAGGAACAGCGCGAAGCTGGCCAGCACCGTCATTCCCGAGGCTCGTGCTGCGGGTCGAACCGGCGGCCGGCGGCATACGCCCGGCTGCGGCGATACAGGTCGTAGATGCCTCCCACCCCGGCGCTGCCGCGCAGCAGGGTTCGGAACTGGCGGGGATCGCGCCCCATCGCCTCCGCCGCGAGCGCGTCCATCGTGTGCGCCAACTCGGTTTCCAGATGGTCGGTCCATTCGGCGACGGTGCGCTGCGGCCCGGTCTCGATAGGGTCGCCGAAGCGCGCCAATGCCTCGGGCCGGCTCTCGTTCCAGAACGGGTATTCCACCGCAAGCGGCAGGATCACGGCGCCGGGCACGCGCCGCGCCAAGTGGGCGATGCCGGGCCGGAGCCGCAGGGGGCGGCGCCGCGCGTCAGTGAACCCGCCCTCTGCGGTGATCCACAGGATGCTGGCGGGTTCGGACAGGATGCGCAGGCTGGTGGACAGGAAGCGGGCTGCGCCCCGCGGAGTGTCGAGCGCGATGCCGAACACCCCCATGCGCTCGAACATGCCATAGTTGCCGAGCGCTTTGGCATCCATCGGGCCGTAGCCGCGGCGGCCTGGAAACAAGAAGGTGCAAAGCAGGATATAGAGCGCCGGGTCCCACCACGACGGATGATTGCCATAGATGATCAGTGGGCGGTCCGCGAAGCCGTGCGGCAGGCCGGCGTGGGAAATGCGAACGGCATGGAACTTTCGATAGAAATACCAGCGAAGATACCAGCCGAAGGCCCAGAACGCCCGGCCCGACCGTGTTGCGATCGGGTCGGGCGCCGCGGTTTCAGGCACCGGCAAGCGCCAAGGCTGGCTTCTGGGCGCCATCTTTCTGAGCCACGTCCTGCGCCAGGCTGTCGGCGGCGATCCATCCGCTCATCAGCACCATGGGCATCCCCGGCCCCGGGTGGGCGGCGCCGCCGGCCAGATACAGGCCCTTGAGATCGCGCGACCGGTTGCCCGGCTTGAACGCGCCGTTGACCTTGCCGTGGCTCGCCAGGCCGTAGATCGCGCCGTCGAGCACGCGGTAGCGTTCATGAATGTCCTGCGGCGTCAGGTGCCGCTCGAACACGATGCGCTCGGCCAGGTCCGGCATCCCGGCGCAGCGCGCCAGCTTGTCGAGGATCACCTGGCGGTAAGGGGCGAACATCTTGGACCAGTCGTGGTGCGGGCGGAGGAACGGGGTGTGCACCAGCACATACAGCGCCTCGCCGCCCGGCGGCGCGACGCCCGGCTCGGTGCCGGAGGGTGCCGCGACGTAGCAGGTCGGGTCCGGCGCCGGCTCGCCCTTGTTGTAGATCCAGTCAAACTCCTCCTCCGGGTCGCGGGAGAAGACGAAGTCGTGGTGCGCCAGATGGTCGTAGCGCCGGTCGAGGCCGAGGTAGAGCACAACGCCGGAACACGCCGGGTCCCGTTTCCAGCGCCGGGCAAAGCTCGCCTGCGGCTTGCCGCCGACCAGTTCGCGGTAGGTCCGCACGCTGTCCATGTTGCTGACCACGGCGGAGAGCTTCACCGTCTCTCCCGCCTCGGTGCGGACGCCGCTGACCCGGCCATCCTCCGACAGGATCGAGGCGATGCCGGTGCCGGGCCGCAGGTCCACGCCGAGTTCGCCCGCCAGGCGCTCAAGGGCCAGCGGCACGGCGCGGGTGCCGCCCGTGGGGTACCACACGCCCTTCTGCGTCTGCATATGCGCGATGGAGCATAGCACGGCCGGCGAGGCATACGGGGAACTGCCGACATACTGCACGAAATGGTCCAGCATCTGCGACACTCGGCCATCTGGCACCCGCTTCCTGATCTGCCCGGCGACCGAGGTGCCCATGCGCAGGCTGAGCACGTCTTTGAGCGTCGCGAGGTTCATGCCCTTGAACTCAAGCGTGTCGCCGATGCCCTCGACGGATTTCCAGAAGAAGAACTTCTCCGATACCTCATGCAGCTTGGCCGACATGGCGATGAAGTCGGCGTAGCCTCCCTCGCTGCCGGGCGCGTAGTCCGCAATGACCCGGGCCATCGCCGGCACGTCCTCCTGCAAGTCGAGCACGGAGCCATCCTCGAAAAAGCAGCGCCATTGCGGATCAAGCCGGTGCAGGTCCAGGTAGTCGGACACGTTCCGCCCGGCCTCGCTGAACACCCGGGCCAGCACGTCCGGCACCGTCAGGATGGTCGGCCCCATGTCGAAGCGGAAGCCGTCCTGCTCCAGCAGCGCCGCCTTACCGCCCAGCCAGGGGTTCTTGTCGAACAGGATGACCTTGTGCCCGCGCGCCGCCAGCGTGCAGGCGGCCGCCAGGCCGCCCAGGCCCGCGCCGATGACGCCGACCGGCAGGCTGCCGCGGATGGGGTTGATGGCGTTCATAGGGCCTCCGCGATGGCGGGTTCGTCGCGCCGAAGGCACGCCAAACTTATTGAGTATGAGACTGTCATAGCGCCTCCGCTATGGCAGGCTCATAATGATCGTGCGCCATCGCGGACGGCGCTTCCCAGTGTGCGTCGAGGCCCAGGTCCTCCGCCATCAGGCGCGAGGTGATGCGGGCGCTCTCGAAGATGACCGGCAGGCCCGACCCGGGATGCGTGCCGCCGCCGACCAGGTACACCCCATCCAAATCCTCGAACCGATTGCGCGGACGGAAGTGCAGCATCTGGCCGAGGTTGTGCGCCAGGTTGAAGGTGGCGCCACGGTAAATCTGCAGGTCGTGCTCCCAGCCTTGCGGCGTCAGGATCTTCTCGAAGCGGATGCGCTTCTCGATGTCGGGAATGCCGATGCGCTCCAGCCGTTTCAGTGTCAACGCCCGGTAGCGCGCCGTTTCCGCCGCCCAGTCCAAGCCCTCCCCGATCCGGTGGCCGACGGGAACCAGCACATACAGCGTCGAGTGGCCCGGCGGCGCCAGGGCCGGGTCGGTGACGCAGGCGTTCTGCACGTAGAAGCTGGGTTCGGACGGCGCCATCCCAGCCTCGATCTCGGCGATGTTGCGGCGGTAGTCGTCGGCCAGGTAGATCGTGTGGTGCGACAGGCCCGGTATGTCGCCCTCGATGCCGAGGTACATCATGAAGGTGCTGCAGGAGAACTTCTTGGCCGCGATCTTGCGGTCCGACCAGCGGCGGCGGATCGCGTCCGGCACCAGCTTGGTCATCGTCTGCGCGAAGTCCGAGTTGATGACCAGCGCGTCGAAGCGTTTCTCTCCGGCCTGCGTGCGTACGCCGACGGCGCGACGGCCCTCGAATAGGACCTCCTGCACCGGCTCGCCAAGCTGGATCTTGACGCCCAGGTCACGAGCCACGCGCGCCATCGCGGCCATCACCGCGCCGGTGCCGCCGCGCGGGTGATACACGCCGAACTCGTATTCCATGAACGACAGGATGGTGAACAGGCTCGGGCAGCGGAACGGCGACATGCCGAGGTATTTCGACTGGAAGGAGAACGCCAGCCGCACCCGCTCGTCCCGGAAATACGTGCCGAGGTCGCTGTCCACGCTGCGGTGTGGGCGGAGCCGGGACAAGCCGCGCATCACCTGGGGCCGCATCAGATCCCGCATGGAGTTGAACGCGTTTTCCAGCACCGGGCGGAACACCGCGAGCTTCTTGCGGTTGTCGGCCATGAAACGGGGCAGAGCAGCGGCATCTTGGGACGAGAAGCGGGCAATCTCGGCGGCCATGCGCGCCATGTCGCCGGTCGCCTGGATTTCGCCGCCGCCTTCGAACACCAGGCGGTATTGCGGGTCCAGCCGGATCAGCTCGACCTCCTCCTCCAACGTGCGCCCGCAGGCGGCGAAGATGTCGGACAGCACACGCGGGTACAGGAAGAAGGTCGGCCCCATGTCGAAGCGGAAGGTGCCGGACGCCGTGGGCGCGGTGATGGTGCTGGACCGGCCGCCGACCATGTCGCGGGATTCGTAAACTGTCACGTCCACGCCGGCCTTGGCGAGCAGCATGGCCGACGCCAAGCCGCCCGGCCCTGCGCCGATGATGCCAACCCGGCGGTTCATGGAAGGATCCAATTTAACAGAAACAGGTGGCCAATGATACGAGGCGGCATGCGGCGAAACCTAGTCCCTCTCACGGTGGGCGGATAGATGCTGACTGAAAGTGGGAGCATGAACGGAGTTGTCACCATTACGTTCCTTGCCAATGTCCGCAGTGCCGGCCAGGCCTGGGCGGCGATAGGCATCTCGGCGCGGCTGGCGGTCATCGGCCGCCTGCGCCGCTTGATCGCCCGAAACCCGGCAGCCCTCGCCTCAACCGTCGCGCGCAGCCCCGCCGACACCTTGGTCGCCGAGGTCCTGCCGCTTGCCGAGGCCGCGCGCTTCCTGCTGCGCCGCGCCCCCGCGCTGCTCGCGCCGCGGCGCCTGCGCGCTGGCCGGCCGCTTTGGCTGTTTGGCGTGCGGGCCAGCATCCGCCGGGAACCGTGCGGCGCCGTGCTGATCCTGGCGCCGGGCAACTACCCGTTGTTCCTGCCCGGCGCGCAGGCATTGCAGGCGCTCGCAGCCGGCAACGCCGTGTGCGTGAAACCGGCGCCGGGCTGCGAGGCGCCGATGCGGGCGCTGGCGGACCTGCTGCAGCAGGCCGGCCTGCCAGAAGGCGTGTTCCATGTGCTGCCCGCGAATTCCGGAGAGGCCGCGGTCCGCTTGGGTTTCGATCACATCGTGCTGACCGGCAGCGCCGAAACCGGGCAGCGCGTGCTGACCGCCGCCGCAAACACCCTGACGCCCGCAACGATGGAGCTTTCCGGCTCCGACGCGGTGTTCGTGCTGCCCGGCGCCGACTTGGAGTTGGTCGCCTCCTGCCTCGCTTACGGCCTGCGGCTCAACGGCGGCGCCACCTGCATTGCGCCCCGCCGCGTGTTCGTCATGCAGCCGGACGCGGCGGCGCTGGAGGCCAAGCTATTGGCCCGACTGCCCCCCATCCCGACTGCGGCCGTGCCGCCCGCCGTCGCGGCCCGGCTGTCAGCGCTGGTGGGGCAGGCCCTGGCGGACGGCGCCCGGCTCGCATCGGACGGGGAGGGCCGGCCCTCCGTGGTCGCCGATGCCCGGCCCGGCAAGGCGCTGCTGCGAGAGGACGTGT
>CAXTUQ010000341.1:0-6875 GCA_964247405.1 uncultured Acetobacteraceae bacterium | reverse complement strand
CCATAGCAGCGCCATCGACGGCTGCCGCAGCGGGCGCAGCAGCCGCATCAATGGGTGAGCAAGGGGAGGATCGACAGGACCAGCAGCCCGGCCATGGTGGCGTTGAAAACCCGCCATTGCATCGGCGAGCGCAGCACGCGGCCGGCGCCGGCGCCCAGCAGCGCCCAGCTCAGGAAGCATGGCCAACCCACCAGGGCGAACAGCGCGCCGTGCAACAGCGCCTGGCCGGCAAGCGCCCGGCCCGGAGTGGTGTAGGCCGTGCTCGCCACGACGGCGAGGACCCAAGCCTTGGGGTTGACCCATTGAAACAGAGCCGCGGCGCCAGTGCTCAGGGGCGCCGCCGCGGTTCCCCCGCCGGACGGCGCGGCCGGGTCGGCGCGGACCATGCCCCACGCAATCCAGAGCATCCACGCGACGCCGACCCAACGCAGCCCGGCGTGCAGGGCCGGAGACGCGGCAAGCGGCCCCGCCAGCCCGAGGCCGACCAGGGCCACCATGAAGCCGAAGCCCAGGCTGATGCCCAGCATGTGCGGCACGGTCGCGCGCACGCCATGATTGGCCGCAGCAGTGGCCACCATGACGTTGTTCGGTCCGGGCGTGATGGAGGTGACGAAGGCGAAAAGGATGAAAGCGAAGAGGTCAGGCATTACCGGTCAAGCAACCCCGGCAGGGCAGGTCCGGCGGCCCTGTGACGCAGGCCGCCGGGGTGGGCCGTCAATGGTCCGTCACTGGGCCGGCGTGGAGGCCGGGGCAGATGCGGGCGTTGACGCACCGACCGACGGGTCCGTGCCGTTGCGGGCGCTGTTCAGGCTTTGCTCATTCAGCGCGTCGGTGGCGGCATTGCCGGCCGTGCCGTGCGCCGCGCCCGAACGGGCATGCGCCGCGTGATGCGCGCGCGAGTGGTGCGTCGCGCTGTGATGCGCCGTTTGGGCATTGGCTGCGGCGCCGAACGGCGCGGCGGCGAGGAGGGATGCGAAAAAGACGGAAGCGGATGTGCGCATGATCATGATGTGCTCGTCTGCTAGGGGAAGGATGGCTCGGCGGCACCGAACGCGCACTTATCTCCGGTATCGCAAGTTCCAGCAATGTTTGCTGTACGTTTGTCACACTATAGTTCGGAGGGTGGTACGGAAAGCACGTCTGGTTTGTGCCGCGTTGCAGGCCGCAGCATGTTCATTCCTCTCTGGTAATCAGCCCGCCCCGCAGATCTTGGGCATGCCGGGCCGGGTCGCGCTGTTCCGGCGGGCCCATGCCGCCGCCGCCGGGCAGCTCCAGGGTCAGGCGGTCGCCGGCGGGGATCATTTGGTAGCCCTTGGTGCGCAGGGCGCCGCCGCTTTTCAGCCGCACGGCGCCGGGTGCGCCGTCCTGCCCACCATCCCGCCCGCGCGGCGGGTGGGCCACCCGGTCGAAGATCGCGTTGCAGGCGAACTCCGCGTCGCCCTTGGCGCCGATCTCCATCACCTGGCCGAAGCCGCCGCGGGTGCGCCCGGCGCCCCCGCTGTCAGGGCGCAGTTCCTTGCGCCAGAACACCACGGGCGCCACGTTCTCCGTCGCCTCCACCGGCATGGTCCGCACGCCGGACGGGAACGCCGTGCCGTCCAGCCCGTCCTGGCCCGGACGCGCCCCAGTGCCGCCGGAGTTGAAGGTGATGACCTCGAAATCCACGAGCGGCGAGTTCTGACCGCTGACGATGGGGCCGCCGCGCAAGGGCGGGTTCCACAGGCAGGACGACCCCTCCGCCGTCACCCGGTCCGGCGCCGCCTGGTGCAGGCAACCCATCATCAAATCCGGCAGCAACTGCCCGACGACGTGCCGCACCGAGACCGGGCTGGGCCGCGGCGCGTTCAGGATGCAGCCTTCGGGGATGACCATGCGGAACGGCGCGAGGCTGGCGCTGTTGTTCGGGATGTCGGGCGCCACCACGCACTTGATGCCGAAGCTGGCGTAGGCGCGGGTATAGGCGGCGGGCACGTTGATGCCCCGCCCGGACAAGCCGCTGGTGCCGTCGAAGTCCACCGTGATCGAGTCTGCGCCCACCGTCATGCTGGCCGCAAGGCGCACCGGACGCTCGTAGCCGTCCGACCAGATCTCCGCGCGGTAGGTGCCGCCCGGCAGCTTGGCGATCTCCGCCAGCGTCGCTCGGCGGCTGCTGTCCAGGATGAAGGCCGCCAGCGGGTCGATGCTGTCCAGCGCGAACTCCTCCATCATCTGCACGAGCCGCCGCACCCCGGCGTCGTTGCAGGCGCAGAGCGAGTACACGTCGCCCTCCAGCTCCACCGGCAGCCGGGTGCCGGCGCGCAGGAAGTCGAAGAAGGTCTCGTTCGGCCGGCCCGCCTCGAAGCATTTGACGATGGGGATGTACAGCCCTTCCTCGAACACTGACCGCCCTTCCGGTCCCATGCCGAGGCCGCCCACGTCGATCACGTGCGCCGTGTTGGCGAACAGGGCGACGAGCCGCCCGCGGTGGAACGCCGGCGTCACCACCGTCAGGTCGTGCAGGTGCCCGGTGCCGAGCCATGGATCGTTGGTGATCAGGTGGTCGCCGGGGCGCAGCGTGTCCGCCGGGAACTTACGGAGGAAGTGGCCGACGCTTTCCATCATGCTGTTGACGTGGCCCGGCGTGCCCGTCACCGCCTGCGCCAGCATCCGGCCTCCCAGGTCGAAGATGCCGGCGGACAGGTCGCCCGCTTCCCGCACCGTGGTGCTGAAGGCGGTGCGGATCATGGTCTGCGCCTGCTCTTCCACCACCGCCAGCAACCGGTTCCACATCACCTGGCGCTGGATTTGTTCTAGAACGCTCATGCCGTCTCCCGCACCAGATCGAGGTAGCCGCGCGGGTCAACCGTCGCGCGCCAGCCGGGGCCGACCAGGGTGCTGGTCTCGTCCTCGGCGATGATCGCGGGGCCGGGCACGCCCTGGCCCGGCGTGAGCGCGGCACGGTCATGCACGGCCCAGCCGCTGGTTTCGCCCGTCGCGGTGTCTCGCACCTGTTGGGTCCGCGTGCTGCCGGGCACCGGCTTGGCCGCAACTGTGGCGGGTGCTGCGTCCGGCACGGTCGCGACGGTCACGGCGTAGCTCATCACCTCCACGTCCGACCCCGGCACCGGGCGGTCGTAGAACCGGGCGTACTCGGCGTCGAACGCGGCGCGCAGCCCGGCCACCTCCGCCTCCCCGATCCGGCCCGGCGGCAGCGCCACCGGGATCTCATGCCCCTGGCCGACGTAGCGCATATAGGCGAGGCACGTTTGCCGAGTGGGCGCGCCGAAACTGCCCAGCGCGACGACGGCCTCCGCTTCCCGCGCCATATCGGACAGCAGGGCATCCACGGCGGCGGCGTCGAATCGGCCGAGCCGCTGATACAGGCTGCGCACGACCTCGTAACCGACCGGCGCGCGCAGGAAGCCGATGGCGCTGCCGACCCCGGCGCCGCTCGGCACCAGCACGCGGGCGATGCCCACCTTCTCCGCGACCCGGCAGGCATGAACCGGGCCGCCGCCGCCAAAGGCGATCAGCGTGCGCCCGGCGTAGGTCTTGCCGCTCTCGATGGCGTGGACGCGGGCGGCGTTGGCCATGTTCTCGTCCACCATCTCGACCACGCCCAGCGCCGCCATCCCGGCGCCGATGCCGAGCGGCGTGCCCACCGCGGCCCCCAGCGCCGCCTCCGCCGCGTCCGCATGGAGCCGCATGGCGCCGCCGGCGAAGCGTTCGGGGTCGTAGCGGCCCAGCAGGAGGTTCGCGTCCGTCACCGCCGGGCGCTCCCCGCCGCGGCCGTAGCAGGCCGGCCCCGGCTCCGCCCCGGCGCTTTCCGGCCCCACGGCGATGCGGCCCAGCGCGTCCACCTGCGCGATGCTGCCGCCGCCGGCGCCGATCTCCACCATCTCGATCACCGGGATGCGCAGCGGCAGGCCCGAGCCGCGCTTGAACCGCCCGACCCGCGCCACCTCGAAGGTGCGGGAGGATTGCGGCTGGCCGTCGTCGATCAGGCAGACCTTGGCCGTGGTGCCGCCCATATCGAAGCTCAGCACCTGTGACAGGCCGCATTGCCGGGCGATGTCCGCGGCGAAGATCGCGCCGCCCGCCGGCCCGCTTTCCACCAGGCGGATCGGGAAGCGGCAGGCGGTGTCGATGGTGGTCAGCCCGCCGCCCGACAGCATGAGGAACACCGGCGCGCGCAGCCCCATGTCCAGCAGCCCCGCTTGCAGCCGGGCCAGGTAGCCCGCGATCATCGGCTGCACGTAGGCGTTGGCGGCGGCGGTGCTGAACCGCTCCCACTCCCGCATCTCCGGCGACACTTCGGAGGACAGCGACACCGGGAGGTCCGGCAGGGCATGGCCCAGGATGTCGCGTACCCGGCGCTCATGCGCCGGGTTGACGAAGCTGTGCAGGAAGCCGACCGCGACGCTTTGCACCGCCTCCCGTCGCAGCACGGGGATCAAACCCTCCACTGCGGCCTCGTCGAGCGGCAGCAGCACGGCGCCGGTGTTGTCCAGCCGCTCCGGCACCGGCAGGCGCAGATGGCGCGGCACCAGCGGCTCCGGCAGGGTGATGTTGAGGTCGTACTGGTCGTAGCGGCTCTCGTTGCCGAGCGCCAGCACGTCCCGGAACCCCTGGGTCGTGACCAGCGCGGTCCGCGCGCCCTTGCGCTCGATGATGGCGTTGGTCGCGAGCGTCGTGCCGTGCACCAGGATGCCGACGTCCGCCGGTTCCAGCCCGGCGCCGCGCAGGATCGCCGCGACGCCCTCCAGCACCCCGCGCTCCGGCTCCGCCCCGGTGGTCAGGACCTTCGCGGTGCGCCGCCCGCCGCCGTGCTCCAGCGCCCCATACTCCAACGCTAAATCGGTGAAGGTGCCGCCGATATCGACCGCGAGCCGCGCCTGGGTGGTTGGGTTCTGCATGACGCCAGCGTGCCGCCCCTTCCGCATCCGGGCAAGCCCGGCCATCATGGCGCGAAGATTTGGAGGGATCATCCATGACCAAGCACCGCCTGGTTGTCGCGCGGCCCGTGCCGCCAGCCGTGACCGACCGCGCCAGAAGCGAGTTCGACGCCGTACTCTCCGACAGCGCCGACATGCCGTCCGACGCCGTGATCCAGGCGCTCGCCGACCACAAGGCGGAGGCGCTGTTCTTCAGCAGCAACCTCAAGCTCAACGCCGATTTCATCGCCCGCCTGCCGTCCGCCGTCCGGGTTGCCGCGACGTGCAGCGTCGGCTTCGACCACATCGACGTGCCGGCGGCCAAGGAGCGGGGCCTGATTGTCACCAACACGCCGGAGGTGCTGACCGATTGCACCGCGGACCTCGCCTTCATGCTGCTGCTCTGCGCCTGCCGCCGCGCCTGGGAGCATACGGAGGTGATGCGCGCCGGCTGGCGCCGCAGCTTCGGGATGCGGGAGATGCTGGGCATCCAGGCGAGCGGCAAGACCATCGGGATCGTCGGCTTTGGCCGCATCGGCCGGGCGGTGGCGCAGCGCGCCCGCGGCTTCAACATGCGCGTGCTCTACACAGACGTGGCCCGCGCCGCGCCCGAGCTGGAGCACGGTGCGGAGTACGTGCCGAGCCTGCGCGAGCTGCTGCCGCGCTGCCAGATCATCTCCTTGCACGCGCCAGGGGGCGCGGCGACGGACAAGCTGATGAACGCCGAGACCATCGGGATGCTGCCGCGCGGCG
This sequence comes from uncultured Acetobacteraceae bacterium, assembly GCA_964247405.1. Lineage (GTDB taxonomy): Bacteria > Pseudomonadota > Alphaproteobacteria > Acetobacterales > Acetobacteraceae > CAHJXG01. The sequence goes on along the minus strand of CAXTUQ010000341.1, from coordinate 1,209 downwards.
CGGTGCTGGTGAACGCCGCCCGCGGCACGCTGGTGGACGAGGACGCGCTGATTGACGCGCTGCAATCCGGGCAGTTGTCCGCCGCCGGCCTCGATGTGTTCCGCAAGGAGCCGGATTTCGACGTGCGGCTCGCCGCCTTGCCCAACGTGTTCCTGACCCCGCACATGGGCAGCGCCACCACGGAAACGCGCAACGCCATGGGGTTCCGGGCGCTCGACAACATCGAGGCCGTGCTGGCCGGCAACCCCGCCATCGACCCGCTGTGGAGCTGACGCCATGACCAAGCCCATCCTGCTGGTGACCCGGCGCCTGCCGCCCGCCGTCGAGGCCCGGGCTTCCCGCGATTACGAGGCGCGGCTGAACGCGACCGACGCGCCGGTGACGGGCGCCGACATCCTGGCGCGTGCCGAGGGCGCCAGCGCCGTGCTGTGCTGCCCGGCGGAACGGCTCGACGCCGCCCTGATTCGCGCCCTGCCCGAGACCGTCCGGGTGATCGGCACGTTCAGCGTGGGCTTCGACCACATCGACTTGGCCGCCGCCCGGGAGCGCGGCATCGCCGTGGTGCACACCCCGAACGTGCTGAGCGTCGCCACCGCCGAGTGCGCCATGCTGCTGATCCTGGCCGCCGCCCGCCGGGCTGGGGAAGGGGAGCGCCTGGTGCGGTCGGGCGGGTGGAAGGGCTGGGCGCCGACGCAGTTGCTCGGCACCGGCGTGTCCGGGCGCCGCCTCGGCATCTTCGGCATGGGCCGCATCGGGCGCGAGCTGGCGCCCATGGCGCGCGGCTTCGGCATGGCGGTGCACTACCGCGACCAAGTGCGCCTGCCGCCCGAGTTGGAGCAGGGCGCCACCTTCCACGACAGCGACGACAGCTTTCTGCCGGTGTGCGACGTGCTGTCGCTGCACGCGCCGGGCGGGGAGGCGACGCGGCACTGGCTGAACGCCGAGCGGATCGCCCGCCTGCCGCCCGGCGCCGTGGTGGCCAACGCCGCCCGCGGCACCCTGATCGACGACGACGCCCTGATCGCGGCCTTGCAGTCCGGCCAGGTCGCGGCGGCGGGCCTCGATGTTTACAACAACGAGCCGAACGTGGCGCCGGGCCTGCTGGCGCTGGAGAACGTGGTGTTGCTGCCGCATCTGGGCAGCAACACGGTCGAGACGCGGGATGCGATGGGGTATCTGGTGCTGGATGGGATCGACGCGGTGCTGGCT
>CAXTUQ010000340.1:0-6890 GCA_964247405.1 uncultured Acetobacteraceae bacterium | reverse complement strand
AGATGCTGTTCCATGCGAAGCTGAGGTAGTCCGCCCGCGACAGCACCTCGGCATACGAAGCCAACGTTGGCGAGAATGTGAGCCTCGCCGTGATCGCATCGCCCTCGGTCTTGAAGCTGGTCAGCACCATCCAGGCGATCGGGAAGAACAGCAGCAGCGCCACGCCCCACCCGACGACGGCGGCGAGCACGCGCTGGGTCAAGGTTTCACGCATCGGCTAGACCTCCAGCCGCCGGGCAATGCTGCGCACCAGGAAGAAGGCGACGATGTTGGCGAGGATGATCGCCACCACGCCGCCGGCAGAGGCTCCGCCCACGTCGTATTGCAGCAGCGCGCGGGCGTAGATCAGGAAGGCCAGGTTGGTCGTGGCGTTGCCTGGCCCCCCGGAGGTGGTCACGAGGATCTCGGCAAACACCGTGAGCAAAAAGATCGTCTCGATCATCACGACGACGCTGATCGCCCGGGACAGATGCGGCAGGGTGATGAAGAAGAATTGCGCCACCACCCCGGCGCCGTCCATCCTTGCGGCCTCCCGCTGCTCATGGTCGAGCGACTGCACCGCAGTCAGCAGGATCAGCAGCGCAAACGGCAGCCATTCCCAAGACACGATGGCGATAACGGAAGCGAGCGGGTAGGACGCGAACCAGTCCACCGGCTGCAGCCCGAAGGCCAGCGCCACGGCGCCGAGCACGCCATAGATCGGGTGCATCAGCAGATTCTTCCAAATCAGCGCGCTGACGGTCGGCATGACGAAGAAGGGCGAGATCGCCAGCACCCGGGCAATCTTCTGCCCAGGGAACGGCTGGTCGAACAATACCGCCAGCAGGGTGCCCAACCCCACGGTGATAACCAGCACCGAAATCAGCAACGTCATCGTGTTGCGGAGGGAAACCCAGAAATCCGGGTCAGTGACCAGAAACTCGTAATTGTCCCGCCCGGCGAACCCGCTCACGTCCGGGTTCACCAGGTTATAATACTGGAACGAGAACCACAGGGTCATCACCAGCGGCACGATCATCCAGGCCAGCAGCACCGCCACGGACGGCACCACCAGCCAGGAGCCGGTCCGGCGCGGCGGCTTGGCCACCGCTGCCGCCTCAGTTCCCCGGATGACGGTTGCTGACATGCTTCGGCTCCTACTTCTTCGGGTAGCCAGCTTGCCGGATCGTCCGCTCCGTCGCGGTTTGGGCGGTCTTCAGCCCCTGCTCGACGGTGCTTGCCCCGCTCAGCGTGCCGGCAATGGTCTGGCCGACCTGGGTGCCGATGCCCTGGAACTCGGGGATCGCCACGAACTGCGCGCCCTCGTACGGCCGCGGCTCCTTGGTCTGGCCGGTCGGGTTTGCGACCGAGATCGCCTTCACCACGAAGTCCGCGAACGGCGCCGCCTGCTTGTACTCGGGGTTGTCATAGGTGGACTGCCGCGTGCCCGGCGGCGCCGAAACCCAGCCGTTCTCCTTGGCGGCAAGCTGGATGTACTCCTTGGACGTCGCCCAGGTCACGAAGGTGCGCGCCGCCCCCTTCTGCTTGGACGATGTGGGGATGCTCAGGTTCCAGCTCCACAGCCAGGTCGGCGCGCCCTTGAAGTCGCCCGTCGGCATGGGGGCGAAGCCCACCTTGTCGGCCACCTGCGACTGCTTCTTGTCGAACAACAGGCCACCCGCGACCGTCGCGTCGATCCACATGCCGCAATGGCCGCTGGCGAACAGCGCCAGGTTCTCGTTGAAGCCGTTGGAGGTGGCGCCGGGCGGCCCGTCCGCCTTCAGGATGTCGTCGTAGAAGGTGATCGCCTTGCGCCACGCGGGCGTGTCGATCTCCGGCTTCCACTGGGTGTTGAACCACTGCCCGCCCTCGGCATTCACCAGGGTCGTGAGGTAGGCCATGTTCTCGCCCCAGCCCGGCTTGCCGCGTAGGCACATGCCGTACACCTGGTTCGACTTGTCGGTGATCTTGTCGGCGAATTGCCGGATCTGCTCGTAGGTCGGCGCGTCCGGCATCTGGATGCCCGCCTTCTCGAACAGGTCGGTGCGGTAGTAAGTCATCGCGCTCTCGGCATAGAACGGCAGGCCGTACAGCTTGCCGTCATAGGTCAGCCCGTCGCGCACCGGCTTCAGGATGTCATCGACCGCGTAGGATGCCGGCAGGTTGTCCATCGGCTCCAGCCACTTCTGCTTGGCCCAGATCGGCACCTCGTAGTTGCCAACCGTCATCACGTCGAACTGCCCGGCCTTGGTGGCAATGTCCGTCGTGACGCGCTGGCGCAGCACGTTCTCCTCCAGCACCACCCAGCGCAGGTGGATGTCGGGGTGCTGCTGCTCGAACTGCGAGGCCAGCTTCTGCATCACCACCATGTCGCCGTTGTTCACGGTCGCGATGGTGATCGTGGAGTCGGCGCGCGCCGTGCCGGCCGCCAGGCCCGTGGACAGCAACGCGCCGGTGGCGACAGCGGCCCGAAGGCCGCCCTTGATGCGATGAGCGATGGCACGTCTCCCAGATCAACTTACGTGGTGCCGCTGATGCGGGCAGCCTTGGACGGACCGTTCCACTTTCCAGCCATGGCGTCAACACTCATGCGGCAAAACGCGGCGACCCATCAGAAATTGAGACGGCGCGATGCTTCCGCCAGCGTGTCCCGGCTGCCCCGTTCATAAAGCGACGCAAGCCAGCGCCCGACCGGCTCAATCAGCCGCGCGTCGGCGCCGGTCTCGCCAAACAACTGCGTGATCCCGAGCAAGGGTCGCGGGTCCGGCCCGCCCTCCATCGCCTTTTCCCGCAGCAGCGCCGCGAGCGGGTGGCGGATGTCGATGGCCTGACCCTGCTCGTCCTCCCCGCGCATCCGGCGCAGCCAGGCGGCGAGCGCCAACGCCAGCAGCTCGACCCCCTCCCCCGTGCGCAGCCGGTCGCGGATCGGGTCCACCAGGACGTTGAGCGGCGCGTCGGTGTTCACCCGCTCCACCGTGTCCTTGATCGCCGGGTTGGCGAACCGCTCGATCAGCGTCGCCTTGTAGCCGTCGAGGTCGATGCCCGGCACCGGCAGCAAGGTCGGCCCGGTTTCCCGGTCCATCAGCGCCCGCATGAAGCTGGTGATCTGCGGGTCGGCCATCGACTCGTCGATGGTGACATAGCCGGCGAGCCGGCCCGTGCCGGACACCGCGAGGTGGCTCGCGTTCAGCAGCCGCAGCTTCATGAACTCGTAGGGCGCCACGTCGTCCACGAACTGCGCGCCCACCTCCTCCCAGGGCGGGCGCCCGGCGGGGAAGCGGTCCTCGATCACCCATTGGGTGAAGGTTTCGGAGAACACCGGCCAGCGGTCCTCGACGCCGTGGCGCTCGGCCAGCGCCGCGGTGTCCGCCGCCGCCGTCACCGGGGTGATGCGGTCCACCATCGTGCTCGGGAAGCTGCCGTGCTCGCCGATCCAGGCGGCGAGCGCCGGGTCACGCAACTCGGCCAGCGCCAGCACCGCGTCGCGCAGCACGTCGCCGTTGTGCTGGATGTTGTCGCAGGTCATCGCGGTAAACGGGGGCACGCCGCCGTCCCGCCGCCGCCGAAACGCTTCCACCACGATGCCGATGGCGCTCGACGGCCGCTCGGGATGGGCGAGGTCGGCGCGGATCAGCGGGTGCTCGGGGTCGAGCCGCTTGGTGGCGCGGTTCAGGCAGTAGCCGTTCTCCGTCACCGTCAGGCTGACGATGCGGATGTCCGGACGGTCGATGGCGTCCAGCAGGGCCGCGCTGCCTTCCCCCGCGAACACCACGGCGGCGAGCGACCCGATCACCGTGACCGTTTCCTCCGTGAAGCTCCGCTCCACCAGCGTGTAAAGGTTGTCCTGCGGCGCCAGGCTTTCCTGCATCCGCCGGTCGCCCGGCAACAGCCCGGCGCCCACGATGCCCCAGGCAAGCGCGTCCGGGCGCCGTTCCATCAGGTTGTGCGTGTAGCGCGCCATGTGCGCCCGGTGGAAGTTGCCGAGGCCCAGATGCACGATGCCGGGCGTCACGCGGGCGGGGTCGAAGCCGGGCAGCGTGACCGTGGATTGAAGCCGGGACAGGTTGGCTCGGTTGAGCGGAATGGGCGGCATAGGTCCCTCCTTTCAGGCCGGGTTCGCGCCGTGCATCGGCGCGCGGCCGGTTTTGTTACTGAACAGATGCGCGTTTTCCCAGCCAAAGCCCAGCGGCAGCGCACGTCAACCGCCGCGCTGCAGCCCCCGCAACAGCCCATCCGCCAAGACGGCAAGCAGCAGGCTGCACGACGCGGGCCCGGCATCGAGCGTGCCGCGCGAGCGTTCGCCGAGGCGGCGAAGCCCCCGGCGTCGAACCGCTCCGCCCCTTCCAGCGCGTCCGCCATCTCGGTGAAGAACGTACCATACAGCGGCCCCATGGACCCGCCGATGTCGTCCAGCAGCGTGTCGCCGAGCGTTGCGAACCCCTGCGCCAAGCTGTCGCCGTCGGACAGGCGCTCGCCCGCGAGGCGAAACCCCTTGCTCATGTTGATGCCGTGGTCGCCGTCGCCGATCTTGCCGTCGATCTCGCTGAGGAATCCCTGCTCCCGCAGGATGGCGGAGACCATGTCGGGCACGATTGGACCTGCCGCGCGCTGGCTCACCGATTCCACGGCTTACGTCCTCAACACGGTCAGGCCGACCGAGCGGGCCGGACGCGCCATCAACCGGTCCAGCTCCGCATCCAGCCGCATCGCCGTGACCGAAACGCCGTTCATCTCCAGCGAGGTGAAGTCGTTGCCGACGAAGCGGTGCCGCGGCGTGATGTCGCGCGCGCATCGGGGTCGTTGACCACGCGGTTCGTGCGGCGGCGTCCCGGACGGAAGGCTTTGCAGGTCCCGGCAGGCGGCGCGGCGCGTGCCCGGGGATGCTCCATGGCAAGATCTCGGCGACCAACCCGTCCTCCCGGCCCGTTTCGTGACCCACTCCATGGCAAGCTTGCACCAAAGCGTGCATCGGCGGCTGAAAACATGTCAAGCAAGCGGCCAGGTGTTCAGTGCGGCGCACGGACCGGTTCTCCGCCCGCCCCCATCAGCCTTGCGCCCCGTTCCGGCCGAGGCTTCCTTAGAACCTTCGCGACGTGGAAGGTCGTCTCGGCGGAATGGCGCAGCAGCCCGGTCTTGGTGTTGCGGGTATGGACGTCGCGCTCGACCTGGATGATGGCGGCGACATAGGGATGCCAGTCGGTGTCGGCCAGCGCGCCACTGGGGTCGAAGACGGTGACGGTGCGACGTCCGTCGCGGTTACGACCCTTGTCGTGGCTGTGGGCAGAGCCGAGCGGTGCCGTGGTGGCCGAGACCTCTTGGACGTGCTGGCGCAGGGTCGGCAAACGTCTCCGTTCGCCGCCGCGGTACGAGATGCAGCCGGTCGCGATGGCGAGGATGGCGAACAGCAGCATATGGGGCAGCTTGCAGAGCCGCCCCTGCGCCCAGCGCGGATCAGGGACGTCCGCCGGCTCATCCAACAATGGCGAAAACACAGCCCCGGCACCCCCCGACCCAGATGCCGCCGCGAAGGTCAGACATTGGCCGGCTCGGCTATCCCTCTTTGGAGCAGCAGCCGCATTTCGCCTCACATGCGTGGCAGGGCCAACTCAGTGCACAGCATCCAGCAGCGTTGAACAGCCCTGGGTTGCACGCGAGGCAGGGCAATCAGTTCGCCGAGCTTCAGCGAAGTCGGTCAAGCGGCACGATACCCACGAGGGACAGCGTTTGGCAGAGCAGGTAATCTAATGGCATTCGCAACGATTTGGTTCCGTATTTTCGCAATCAGTTGAGCAACTTACATAAGTAGTTTCCTGCCATCCCATCCGGAGCGGCCGGCATTGTCCTGGATCTCCGACCGCTGGCGAGGCGCCGTCATGGCAAGGAGCGCGGCAGCACGGCGATCGGCGACCCCTCGATCACGTAGGTGCTGACCGAGGCGGGCGGCTGGCGGTCGATCAAATGGCCGGCGTCATCCACCCGGCCCGCCTCATAGGCCAGGCTGACGGCCGGGTCCTCCGCCGTGCGATAGATGGCCGCCACGGCGCCGGGCCGGTGGAATGCGGTCAGGTCGATGTCCTCGACGGCATCCTCCCCGCTCCAGTTGGTTGCCACCAGCACCAGCCGGCGCCCGTCCGGCGACAAGGCCGCGAGCAGGTTGTCCCCCTGGCTGGACAGCACCGTGAACCCCGGACGGATGAAGCGGGTGTACTGCGCGATGGCGTAGAACTGTCGCAAAGGGCGCGGATGGCCGTCCCGGGCGTCGATCACGCCCCAGTCCGGCTGCCAAAAGCACCAAACCTCCGCACCGAGCACGCGCAGCGCCGTGCGGATGGCGCTCGCCATGTACAGCGCCCCCCACATCTCGGATTGGTCCGCGGAGAAGCAGCAGCCGACCTCGCTCGCCCAAAGCGGCTTGCCGAGCGCCGCGACCCGGCGGCGCAAAGCTCCGGGATCGGTCCCGTTGTACTGGTGCACGTTCACCTGGCCCAGCGCGGCGAGCGACGCCGCCCCCATCTGCGCCAGGTATCCCGTCATCGCATCCAGGTTGTTGGCCTCCGTCCCGGACACCACGGCGCCCGTGCCCGCCAGCGCCCGGGCCAGCGCGGCGACCACGGCCTCCTGGGTGGAGAGGCTGGCGAAGCTCCCCTCCTGACGGCCGCCCGCCACCCACCAGGCGCCGTCCGGCTCGTTCAAAGGGCTGACGCTGCCGAAGGTGATGCCCTCCTCGCGGCGGAAATGCTCGACAACCGCGGCGAGGTAGGCGGCGAAGGCGGGAACGGCGTCGGCGGGCAGGTTGTCCTCCCCGCCCCGCTCGGCGCCGGACGCGCAGCCGCTCGCGGTCATCCACCAAGGAGCCGAATTGGAAAAAGCCTCGAACACGGTCGCCCCTCGTGCCCGCGCCTCACGCAGCA
>CAXTUQ010000339.1:0-6894 GCA_964247405.1 uncultured Acetobacteraceae bacterium | reverse complement strand
TGCGCCAAACGGACCGCAAGCGGATCACACCTCAGCCACGCCAGGGAGCACATCAAAGTCAGCAGTTGTGGCAATTGGTATGATACCGTGCCGGCACAGCCAAACCACCATCTCGGCGCTTTTGTGGCCGGCGAGGTTGTCCCACACCAGCAGCAGGCGCAGCGGCGGCAACTGTTCGGGCAAGGTGAAGCGTTCCGTCAACCCGTCCTGCCAAACCGTCCACGCGGCCCGGGTCGCGGCCGCGTCGGCCAACTCGGTGGGAACTGGCAGCGCCGCCAGGATCGCCGTCAACTCGGTCTTGAGCCAGCCATGCAGCACAGGGTTCGTGCAGGAGGCGGCCGGCTGGACGTGCACCTGCCCAGCCGCAAACCCTGCGGGGTTCGGCGAGGTCGCGGGATGGAACAGGGTCAGGAGCTTGCTCGTGCCGCCGCGGACATACTCGTGCGGCTGCGTGGCGGGCTGGCCGTGCGGACGCCAGCTGCTGCCCGGGTGCGGCACGGCTTGGAACGGGCCGGCCTCGTCCTCGCACCAAACCGCCAAGCCAAAGCGGGAGCCGAACCGGTCCGGTGGCCGGGCGACCTCGGCGAGGATGCGCCGCTGCTCAGCCTCGCCGTAGCGAACCGGATGACCGCCGCCGTGGTGCGGCACCACCGCGGCCAGCCCGGAGCTGTTGAAGGCTGCTACCCAGCGCGCAACGGTGTCGCCGGTGCGCCGCCCTGCCAGCCGCGCCGCCGCCGTGTAGTCCTCCCCTCGGCCACGGCCAGCAACGCCCGGACACGCGCCACCTGTGCAGCCGGAGCACTGCCTGACCGGCTCAGGCGCACAAGCGAGACTCGCTCCATGTCCTGCAACGGACGCAATGGGTCCTTTTGCCGCCGAGACATCAGCCACCTCGCTACCTGTTGACGACCTTTACGGCATATCCCGAGCCAAGTGACCCACTAGTGCTGACAGGCTGCTAGGCGCCCCGAGGCAGCTATGCATTCTAGCAGACGGTTTGATTCCGTGAACCGCCGTACAACGGTCTGTTGATGGAACGTTTCCTTTCCGCGCTCTCCACCCAAAACCAGGTGGCCCGGTTTCGGTCCCGCCCTGCCCGTGGAGGCGCATTGCGATTTGACCGTCGTGCTGTTGTTGGCCTGGATGCGACCGGACATGACCTCGTCCGGTGCCGCGAACAAGCCTTGCCACATAGGCGCCGCGAACAGCGGTGAAATCGATCACGGGCGGCCACCGGTGCTGGGCGGCCAAGGCAGCAGCACTACTCGGCCTGGCGTTTCCACTCCGCAACGGGAATACGCGGGATCTCGAACCGGTCGCGGGTGCGGCTATACCAGCCTCCCCCGTGCATGCGGCCGACTAGGTCCAGCTTCGGCGTATCGACGTAGCAGCGCTCCACGTCCTGAACCGCCGCATCGGCGACGTGCATGCACAGGATGCGGCCGATCACCAGGTCGCGGCAATGGGGCAGTTCCACGATCTGGTACAGCTCGCATTCGAAGGCGACAGGGCTTTCAGCGATGCGCGGCGGCTCAACCAGCACGGACGGCGTCGTCGCCAGCCGGGCTTCGGTCACTTCGCTGACGTCTGGGGCGAAGTCGATCGCAGTGACCACCATGTCGTGTGCCATCGCATCGTTGACGAGGTTGACGACGAACTGGCCTGTTTCGCGGATGTTGACCGACGTGTCCTTGCGCGACCCGTTGCCGCGCCCCTCGATGCTGATGCTGATCAGGGGCGGATCGCCGCCCACGCCGTTGAAGAAGGAGTAGGGGGCGGCGTTGACCAGCCCGGCCGCCGACTGCGTGACAACCCACGCGATCGGGCGGGGCAGGATGGTGGAGACCATCAGCTTGTAGCGGTCCTTGGCTGAAATCTCCGCGAAGTCGAACTGCATGAAGGTCACCGGACTGTTCGACGGCAGTGTCGCCCTGCCGCACCGCTTCGTCCACCCGGCAAGGGAAGCTTGAGCCGCACGAGACGGCCAGCGAGGTGGTCTGACGCTGAGCCGTCGTGGCCGATCACGGGCTCAGGCTGGGTCCTCCGCCATCTCGCCTGCGAGCATCTCGTGATGCCCCATAATGAACTGCCGTGGCTTCGACGCCCGCCCGCTTTACTTTCGGCACGTCCGGGCGGAATCCATGATGATGAATGCTCCTGCTGACGGGCCTGACGCCCCGCGAACCTCCGTGTCACAGCCCGCTGCCTCCGAGCCCTCTCCGGAGGCCGCCTTCGCGCCCGATTGGCGGCGCACCCTGTTCCTGATGATGGGCATCCAGATGGGCATGAACATGGGGTTCACCGTGCTCAGCCCGGTCATGCCGCTGTTCCTGCCGCAGTTGGGCGTGGACGACCCGGCGCAGATCGACCTGTGGGCCGGGGCGCTGGCGGCGGTGACGCCGCTGGTGGCCGCCTTCGCCTCGCCGTTTTGGGGCCGAGTGGCGGACCGGCGGGGGCGCAAGCTGATGGTGCTGCGGTCCTGCTTCACCATCGCCTTGTTCACCGGGCTGATGAGCCTGGTGGGCAACGTGTGGCAATTCGCGGGGCTGCGGGCGCTGATGGGCGTGTTCGCCGGGTTCAACGCGGCGACGATCTCGCTGGTGGCCAGCCAGGTGCCGCCGTGGCGGCTGGGCTACTCGCTGGGATGGCTCAGCACCGGGCAGTTGGTCGGCACGCTGATCGGGCCGCTGCTGGGCGGCTTCGTCGCGGACGTTTCCGGTTCCTACCGGGCGCCGTTCGTGCTGACCTCGGGCGTGTGCGCGCTGTGCGGCGTCTTAGCGCTGGTGCTGGTGCGGGAGCGGTTTACCCCGCCCAAGGCGGGTGGTCGCCAGAAGTCGCTGTTCCAAAACCTCGCGATCCTGTCGCGCGCTCCGGGCTTGCTGCCCTTGTTCGTCGTGCTGCTGCTGGCCCAGTTCGGGGTGCAGGCGGTGCAGCCGGTGGTCACGCTTTACGTGGCGCAGCTGCTGGGGCCGGGTCCGGCCTTGGCCACCTTGGGCGGGCTGGCCTTCTCGGTCACGGGCATCGCGGACCTGATCGCCTCGCCCTTCCTGGGGCGGCGGTCGGACGTGCTGGGCTATCGCCGCGTGCTGCTGATCTCCCTGGCCGGCGCCGCCCTGGCCAGCGCGCCTCAGGCGTTCGTGCCGAACTACTGGGGCTTTGTTGCGGCGCGGTTCGCGCTTGGCCTGTTCGTGGGCGGCATCCTGCCCACGGCCAACGCGCTGGTTGGCCGGCTGGCGCCGGCGGGGGACCGCGGCACCGTATACGGCGTCACCGCGTCTGCGATGTTCCTGGGTCAGTCGCTCGGCCCGCTCTCAGGCGGTGCCATCGCGGCCACGCTTGGGCTGCATTGGGTGTTCCTGGTCACGGCCATCCTGCTGACGGCCAACCTCCTCTGGGTCTGGGCCAAGGTGCCCGAAATGCGGCGCGCAGCGGCCTCGGCCGCGGACGGTTGACGCAGCTCATGCCTTCTTGATGTTGTAGAACACGGGAAAGCTGTTGAGCATCCCGGAAATTGTGCGCCTGTAGGCGAAAGGCTGGTTGTACGCCCCGAGCGGCACATAGGGCACGTCCTCGAAGCATTGCAGTTGCAAGTCGCGGGTGATGCGCTTCTGCTCGTCGGCCGTGGCCGCGTCCAGGAACTGGCTGCGCAGTTCCTCCAGCCGGCCGGATTCCGGCCAGCCAAACGTGCCGGCCCTGCCAATGCCGCGGATGTAGGATTGCGTCGCGGGCGTCACCGCGATGATGCCGGGAATGTTGTTGCACCACACGCTCCAGCCGCCCTTGTCCAGCCCCTCCTTGTTGGACAGGCGCGGCGCCACCGTGCCCCAGTCCGACGCCTGGTAATCCAAGTTGATGCCGACCCGGCGGAACAGGTCGGCGGCGATCTCGCTGAACGCGTTCAGCGACGGCAGATCGGTCGGCACGACGAACACGACCCGCTCGCCCTTGTAGCCGGCGGCCTTTAGGTTGGCCTTCACCTTCGCGTAGTCGGGCGCGCCGTCCATCACGTCGAGGCCCGCGTCGGTCGAGAACGGGCCGCCGGGCACGAAGAAGCCGCAGCGGTCGTTCCACAGGCTCCGGTCGTCGCCCATGACGGCGGTCATGTAGTCGGACTGCTTGATGCCGGGCAGGAAGGCGCGGCGGATCGCCGGGTTGTCGAACGGCGGCTGCAGGTGGTTGAAGCGGATCATGCTCATGAAGCCGCCATGCTCCTTCGGCTCCACCACGAGGTTGCGGTCCCGCCGCAGCAGCGGCAGCAGGTCGGCGGTCGGCTGCTCCCACCAATCCACCTCGCCGCGTTGCAGGGCGGCGGCGGCCGTGGCGGCGTCGGGAATGGTGTGCCATTCGACCCGGTCGATATGGACGAGCTTCGGCCCGGCGGCGAAGGACGGGACGCCGCCGGGACGCGGCGTGTAGCCCTCGAACTTCTCGTACACGGCGCGCGAGCCGGCGACGCGCTCGCCGGCCATGAAGCGGAACGGGCCGCTCCCCACCATCTCCGTCACCTGCACGCTGGGCGGCGTCTTCGCCAGGCGTTCCGGCATCACCGGGCAGTAGGAGGACGGCTTGGCGAGTGCGGCCGGCAGCAGCGGGAACGGCTTCTTCAGCCGGAACCGGATCACCCGGTCGGACGGGGCCGACAGCTCATCGGTGACGGCGCGGACGTTCTGCCCGAACGGGTCGTTGCGGCTCCAGCGGTCGATGCTGGCCACCGCGTCGCGGGCCAGCACGGGCGTGCCGTCGTGGAAGGCCAAGCCCTCCCGCAGCGTCATCGTCCACGTCCGCCCGTCATCCTCGGTCACGTGGCCGTCCACCATCTGCGGCTGCGGCTGCAACCCGTCGTCGAGGCCGTAAAGCTGGTCGAACACCAGGAAGCCGTGGTTGCGCGTGACCAGGGCCGTGTTGAACACCGGGTCCAGCAGCGCCAGGTCGGCCTGCGGCACGAAATGCACCGTGACCTTGTCCTTTGCGGCGGCAAGGCTCGGCATCGCAAGCCCCGCCGCAGCGGTCAGGAAATGGCGGCGCTTCATAGGATGGGCGGCCGGCGGCCGGCCCAGGGCCGTGCCTGCTCGAAGGCGTAGGAGGCCTGCAGCACGCCCAGGTCGTCGAACCGGGGCGCCACGATCTGCAGCCCGACCGGTAGGCCTGCCGGGTTGAACCCGCAGGGGATGCTGACCGCCGGGTTTCCCGCCCAGTTGAACGGGTAGGAGAACTGCGCCCAGGCCAGCCCGTCCCACGGGTGCGGCGGCCAGTGCGGCGGCTGCAGCAGCTCCGCCGGGAACGCCGCCGTGCTGACGGCGGGGGTCAGCAGGAAATCCCATTCGGTGAAGAACTCATGGATCATCCGGCCGTAGGCGAAGCGCCGCTCGCGCATGGCCATGAAGTCCGACACCTTGATGTCCTTCGCCGTCTTGATCATGGCGACGAAGCCGGGGTCGAGCCTGTCCTCCCATTCCGGCAAGGCGCGCAGCCGGGCGGAGAACACGGTCGGCCAGAAGAAGTCGAACAGCTCCGGGCCGAGCTTGCCCCAGGCGGGCGTCACCCGCTCCACCGTCGCGCCCAGCCCGGTGAACACCTGCACCGCCTGCTCCACCAGCGCCGCCACGTCGGGATCGACGCGCGCATGGCCCAGGTCGGGGCTGTAGGCGAAGCGCTTGCCGCGCAGGCTGGCGCCCAACTGCGATGCATAGTCCATTGGCGGCGCTTCCAGGGAGGTGTAGTCCCACGGATGCGGGCCGGCCATCGCCTCCAGCATCAGCGCGCTGTCCGTCACCGTGCGGGTGATCGGGCCGAGATGCGTCGCCAGGTCGTTGTTGGACATCGGCCAGCACGGCACGCGGCCATGCGTCGCCTTGATGCCGAACACGCCGCACATATGCGCGGGGATGCGGATCGACCCGGCGCCGTCGCCGCCCTGGTGCAGCGGACCGTAGCCCGCCGCCGCCCCGGCCGCCGCGCCGGAGGAGGAGCCGCCCGCGCTCAGCCCGTGCTTCCACGGGTTGTGGGTGATGCCGGTCAGCGGGCTTTGGCTGACGCCTTTCCAGCCGAACTCGGGCGCCGTGGTCTTGCCCAGCATGATGCAGCCGGCGTCATGCAGGCGGGACACGCAGGGCGTGTCCACGTCCGGCACGTGGCCTTCGAACATGCGGCTGCCCATCTGGGTCGGCACGCCCTTCGTTTGCTGCAGGTCCTTGATCGTGACGGGCACGCCTTCCAGCTTGCGGGCCGTGCCCTCCGCATAGGCCGCCTCCGCCCGGCGCGCGCCCTCCATGGCGGAGTCCGCGGTCAACACCACCATGGCGTTCAGCGCCGGCTCCTGCCGCTCGATGTGGCGCAGGACCGCGCCCACCACCTCCACCGGCGAGAGCGTCTTGGCGCGATACTGCGCGAGGAGGTCAGCGGCCGAAAGGAAACCGATATCCGCGTCCGTCATGCTGTCGTCCTTCCGGGAAGCAGGAGCTGGGTTGTTTCCGCGGCAGCGGCGATGCCGTCCCAGTTGTAGCGCATCGGCACCATCCGGCAGGCGCTCCATGGCACGTTCTGGTCGGCGTAGTGCCGGCTGCCGGGATGGCCCGACGCGCCGTGGAACACCACCCAGCGGCTGTTCTCCCAGTCGCCCACGTCGAACACGTAGCGGGACAGCGCGCCGTACGTGGCGGCCGGCCCGGCGGAGGGCACCAGCCCGGTGGCCAACACCGTGTCGCCGTCGCCGCCCACCGGCCGCGACGGCGGGTCCAGCAGCGCGGGCATATCGGGCCTCGTCACCGAGCGCGGGCTGGCGCAAGCCTACGCGGACCTGCTCGGCACCGTCGTGGCCGGCCCCGGGCGCTACCCCGCGGGCGAGCCGCTGCTGCCCGAGCGCCTCACCGCGCGCTTCCTGCGCCACGCCCGCGC
>CAXTUQ010000338.1:0-6915 GCA_964247405.1 uncultured Acetobacteraceae bacterium | reverse complement strand
GGCGCTGGCCCTGGCCGCTGACTCGGGCCGGCAATCCCTGGAGTACGACCGGCTGAAGCAGGCGGCGACGCAATATCAGCAGGCCTACACGCTGGCCCTGGCGCGCAACGACGTGCGGGCGATTGGCGACTCCGGCTACAATCTTGCCGTGGTGCAGCTTGCCGACAACGACGCGGCCACGGCGCTGCGCACGGCGTTGCGGACGCGGGCGGCGCTGGCCGTGCGGGGGGCGCCGGAGTTCGCCGAGCTTGATTTGGTGCAAGCGGCGGCGCTGCACCGGCTGGGCCGCGAGGCGGAGGCCGATGTCCTGGCTGCCCGCGCGCAGGCCGGTGCCGCCAGCCCAGCGACCCGCGACCGGGCGAGCTACCTGCGCGGCGTCGTGGCGGATGCGCAGGGCGACGCCGCCGGGGTGGTTGCCGCATTGGCCGCGTTCGGCCAGCCGAAGTCGCCCCCTCCGGACTGGGACGCCGACCGCGAGGATCTTATGGCCCGGCTGGCGCTGCTGCGCGGGCAGTACCGGGACGCGGCGGCCCATGCGCAGCGGGCGGCCGACTTCTACCGTACGCAGTTGGATTACCGGGCCATGGCGGAGGCAGTGGTCCTTGCCGCCCGGGCGATGCAGCGCGCCGGCGCGCCGCAGGACGCCGCCCGTTTCTACCTGCAAGCTGGCCAAAGCGCTGCGGCCCGAGGCGATGCGGTTTCCGCGGCGCGGTGGCTCAGGCAGGCGACGCGGTTGGAAGCTGATGCCAGCACGCGCCGCGCCGCCCAGGACACGCTTGACGCTTTGCCAAAGTCGGCATCCCGGTAGCCGCCGGATGCGGAGATCTAGGGGGTTCTGCCATGCAGCCAGTCTGGGCCGTGGGCTTGATGACGGGAACCGTCCTCGACGGGATGATCGACATTGCGGCCATCCGCACGGACGGAGAAGTGGTGGCGGAGTTCGGGCCTTGGACTCTCGCGCCGTATCCCGCCGAAATCCGCAGCCTGCTCGCCCGCACCCTGGCTGCGGCGGTGGACTGGCAGTTCACCGGGCCTGAACCGGCGATCTTCAGGAAGGCGGAGGCGGCACTGACGGAGGCGCAATCCGCCGCCGTCACCACATTCCTCGCACAGGCCGGCATGGCGGCGTCCGACGTGGCCGCGGTCGGCTTCCACGGCCAGACCGTGCTGCACCGTGCGCCGCAGCCGGGCCGCCCTGGCGATACGCGGCAGCTTGGGGACGGGGCGCTGATGGCGCGGCTCACGGGGATCGACGTGGTGCACGACTTCCGCACCGCCGACGTGCGGGCAGGCGGGCAGGGGGCGCCGCTTGCCGCCCCATACCATGCCGCCCTGCTGGCCGGCCTTGATGCCCCGGCGGCCGTGCTCAACCTCGGCGGCGTCGCCAACCTGACGTGGCAAAGCGCCGGGCAGCTCGTCGCGTTCGACACCGGGCCGGCCAACGCGCCGCTGAACGATTGGGTGGAGCGCGCCACCGGTCAGGGCATGGACCGCGATGGAGCGCTATCGCTTGCGGGCCGGGTGGACGAGGCGCGGCTGGCACGCCTGCTCGAACACCCCTATCTTGCGGCGCCCTACCCGAAGTCCCTCGACCGCTTCAGCTTCCGTGCCGCGATGGCGGACGGGTTGAGCCTGGAGGACGGTGCCGCGACCCTCGCCGCCTTCACCGGGGCCGCGGTGGGCCGTGCGCTCGACCTGCTGCCGGAACGGCCGACGCGGCTGATCGTCTGCGGCGGCGGGCGGAAGAACCCGGCGATCACCGCGGCGCTCCGCAGCCGGGCGGGCGTCGAGCCGGTCATGGCGGAGGCCGTCGGCTGGCGCGGAGATGCGATCGAGGCGGAGTGCTTCGCCTTCCTGGCCGTGCGCGTCCTGCGCGGCCTGCCGATCAGCTATCCCGCGACGACCGGCGTGCCCCGGCTGATGACGGGCGGCCGGCTCCATCGCCGAACACGTGATTCAGCACAAGGCCCTTGAACCCGGTCGCCGCGACCGGCACGCCCTCCGGCGGCATCAACTCCGGCATGTCGGAAATGACCAGCGGCCCATCCATTGGGTCGTCCGTCAGCAACCCGTGCGACCCCTTGACCAAGGACGTGCCACGGATCGGGATCACATCGAACAAGGCGCGCTGCCCGAGCTTGCGGCCCAGCAGCTTCACCGCAAGCCGCAGCTTCGCCGCCGGGAGCTTCGGGTCGATGAACAGCTCCATGGGATCGTAGCCGGGCTTGCGGTGGATATCGACGGTGCGGGCGTAGTCCGGCGCCTTCGCGTCGTCCTCCCACCAGTAATAGCTGAACCAGCGGTCCGGCACTGACAAGGCAATCAACTCGCCCGACCGGGGATGATCCAGGCCGTGCGCCCGCTTGCCGTCCTCGTCCAGCACGGCGGCGACACCGTCCAAATCCTCCAACGCGCGCCGCGCCGCCGGCAGGTCGGCGGGGTCGCGCACGTAAATGTGGGCCAATTGATGGTCGGCCAGCGCGAAGGCGCGGCTCGCGCCCGCGTCGAGCAGCTCGCGGCCCATTTCCGTCCGCATCCGCAGCAGCCCAGCGGCGCGCAACGCCCGGTTGACGTGCACCGCCTCCCGCACCGGCACGATGCCGTATTCGGACACGACGACAACGCGGCAGCCCTGCTCCCGCGCCGCGTCGATCAGCCCGCCGCACAGCGCATCGACCTCGCGCAAGTCCTTGGCGATGCGCGGGTCCGCCGGGTCCGGTCCCCATTTTTGCAGGCCGTAGTCCAGGTGTGGCAGGTAGCTGAGGGTGAGCGTCGGCTGCTTGGTGCGCAGGACATGCTCGGTTGCTTGGGCGATCCAGCGGCTGCTGGAGATGTCGGTCGCCGGCCCCCAGAAGCGGAACAGCGGGAAGGCGCCGAGCATCCCGTCGAGTTCGTCATGCAGCTCCGGCGGCTCGGCGTAGTGGTCGGGGATCTTGCGTCCGTCGGCGGGGTACATCGGACGGGGCGTGGCGCTGAAATCAGCGCTGGAATACATGTTGTACCACCAGAACATCTTGGCGCAGGTGAAGCCCGGGTCGAGCCGGCGCCCGGCCTCCCAGATCTTCTCCCCGGCCACCAGCCGGTTCGACTGCCGCCACAGGTGCACTTCGGCCTGGTCGCGGAAGTACCAGCCGTTGGCGACGGCGCCGTGCTCGGCGGGCGTGAGGCCGGTGACGAGGCTTGACTGCACGGAGCACGTCACCGCCGGCAGCACCGTGCGCAACGGGCGCATCGCGCCGGCCTTCGCCAGCGCCGCCAAGTGCGGCGTGTGCTCGCCGACCAGCTTGGGCGTCAGCCCGACAACCAGCAGCACGAGGGTGCGATGCATCCCCTCGCGGCCGGCGCTTGCGTCAAGCGGCATCGGCGCGGCCCGTGCCTTCACCCGTTTCGACACCCTTTTCGACTCTGGGCGTCTGCCCGCCGCGCAGCACCGAGTTGCCCATGTAGAGCGTGCGCTGGTCGATGGGCGCCGGGTCGAGCCAGTCGGCTTCCCGCATCTGCCCGTTGCGGCCGTAGGCGGCGAGCGCGTTGCCGTAGGTCACTTGGCGGATCGCCTCCTCGCCGATCCCACCGCGGCGCAGCAGGTCCGCCGTACGCGGCACGGCCAGCGGATCGGACACGCCCCAGTCGCAGGCGGAGTCCACCAGGATGCGCTCCGGCCCGTAGCGGCGCACGATCTCAACCATGCGCTCGCTGCCCATCTTGGTGCCGGGATAGATGGAGAACCCGGCCCAGAAGCCGCGGTCCAGCACCTCCTGCGCCGTTTCCTCGTTGTTGTGGTCGATGATGACGGCTGACGGGTCAACGCCCTGCTCGATCACCACGTCCATCGAGCGCGTCGTGCCGCGCTTCTTGTCGCGGTGCGGCGTGTGCACCATCACCGGCATGTCCAACTCGCGCGCCAGGTCAAGCTGCTGGCGGAAATAGCGGTCTTCCAGTTCGGTCTGCTCGTCGTAGCCGATCTCGCCGATGGCCACGACGCCCTCTTTGAGCGCAAAGCGCGGCAGGATCTCCATGACCGCCTCGGCCAGCTCCTCGTTGTTGGCTTCCTTGCTGTTCAGTCCAATGGTGCAGTAGTGCCGCATCCCGAACTGCCCGGCGCGGAACCGCTCCCAGCCGACGATGGTGGACAGGTAGTCGATGTAGCTGCCGACGTTGGTGCGCGGCTGGCCCAGCCAGAACGCCGGCTCGATGCAGGCGACGATGCCGGCCGCGGCCATCTTCTCGTAGTCGTCGGTGACACGGGAGATCATGTGGGTGTGGGTGTCGATGAACATGGGCTTCCCTTAGCCGAATTTCTTGAGCGGCGGCGCGGCGTTCAGCGCTTCGCGGGCCGCCTGCCGCTCCGCGGCGTTTCCGGTGCGCAGCACGCGGGCGAGATCGTCGCGCGCCGCGTCGTCCGCCCACGGCCCCACGCAGCGCCACAGCTCCGGGCTGACCGGGCGGCCTGCCGCCCAGCGCTCATGCGCGTAGTCGCAAAGCATGCGCATCAGCGTCGGGTTGGCGCGGCGGTCGAGGCCCTGGATCGGCGCCAGCGTCGTTTCGATGAACAGCGCCTTGAGCACGAGCTGATTCCACCCGGCCTCGTCGAACACCTCCGCCGGGTAGGGGTTGGCATGGGCGACGGCCTCGAACACCGGGCGCATGGCGGTGCGGGCGCCTTCCCGGGCCTGCGCCAGGTGCAGCGCCGGGTCGGGGTACAGCGGCAGGCCGCGCAGCAGAGTGATGCTCTCGGCCAGGTCGGCGGTGGCGAGCAGGCCGCGCAGCCGGGCGTTGAAGGCCGGGCCGTCGCCGGCCTGAGCCAGCAGCAGCACCAGCCGGCCCGCCTGATCCACGCTCCAGCCGCGGGGGTCCCAACTGGGCCGGGCACGGTGGGCGGCGGCGAGGTCTTCCGGGCCGAAGGCCAGGTCGGCCTTGCCGAGCCGGCGCGGCGCCAGGCTGAATGCCAGGTTGAAGTCGCGCTCAGACGCGCCCGCGCGCAGGCGGTCGCGCTGCGCAGTCAACCAGGCGGCATCGCCGGGCGGGAGCTGCCGCAGCAGCCAAGTAGCCATCAGATTTTCTGGCATCAGGTCTTCTGGTTTCATGTTCCGCTGATCCAGCGTTGCAACACGAGGGTTGTGGCGAAGCAGGCGAAGGCGAGGACGGCGGCGCCGGGCCAGCCGTCGATGGCGAGGAACAGGGCGTCCACCAGGGAAATGCCGGCGATCAGCGACACCACGGCACGGGGAATGTCGCCCGGCCCGCGGCGGCGCAGCAGCCAGAGCGCCACGCCGATCCACCCGGCGAGCGCGACAAGCACGACCTGCCCGGCCATTCCCCCGGCCAGCAAGGCGCCGTAGGCAAGGGGCGCGGCCAGGAACAGCAACGGCCACAGGCTGCCGAGCCGGCCCAGCGACTCCCGCTTGGCGATGTAGGTAAGGCCGATCAGGTAGCAGAGCGACACGGCGCCCGCGGCGAGCAGCGGACCTGGCACCGTCGCGGTCGCGGCCAGCCCGGCAACGACGTAGGCCAGCAGGCGGCATGCTGCCATCGTCAGCGGGCTGAACCGGTTGCCCTTGTGGTTCCAATTATAGCCGATGATCGCGCCGCCAAGCGCCAATCCTCCGAGCACCGCGGCCTCTGGCGGCGCATCGAAGCCGCGGGCGGCCGCCGCCAGCACCGCTACGGCGGCCAGCAACAGGGCGAAGCCCAGCGCGAACACCGTGTTGGCCTCGATGGCGCCCGAGGGGATCGGGCGAGACGGCCGTTCCCGCGCGTCGATGGCGCTGTCGAAGGCGTCGTTGAGGTACATGCCGCCGAGATAGGCCAGCGACAGCCCGAGCGCCGCGGGCAGGACCGCCCATTGCCAAGGCGAGGCGCCGGCCAGCGCCACGCCGGCCAGCGCGTTGGTCCACACCGTCGGCAGGTTCGACACCCGGCCCAGCCGCAAGGCGACGGACGGCGTCATGCGGCGAGCCGGTCCCGCACCCAGGCCAGCTCGCGGGCCACCGCGGCGTCAAGGCCTCCGGTCCGAAGCTCCGGCGGCAGCACGTCCCAGGTGTAGGTCTCGACCTCAAGGTGCGGGCTGATGCCGTCACGGCGTTGCCGGGCCAGCATGTCGAGCAGGGTGGGTTGGGTGGTGGCGAACTGGCCGAGTGGCGCGTCGTGGAACACCGGGACGTGGCAGTGCACGCGCCATTCCCGCCCAGCCGTACCGTCTCCTGGCGCGGCGTCGGCGTGCCAGGCAGCCAGGGCTTCCGGCAAGTCGAGGTAGCGGATCAGCCCGTCCGGCCCCTGCTCGACGACCTGGTGCAAGTACACGCCGTCGTCGAAGCGGCGCAGCAACTCGGCGGCCTCGTGGTCCATGCGCGGCACGGCCAGGGCGGAGGAGAGCTGCAGCTTCATCACCGAAACCTCGGCGCGCCGCAGCGCCGCCAGGCTGTCCGCCGGCGCTTCGAACTCCACGGCGGCGTGACACACGTCCAAGCACAGGCCGAGATGGCGGCGCAGCAGGCCCTCCGCGGCGGCCGGGGCGCGGCCGGACAGGGCGGCGAAGCGGATAGCGGCCTCCGCGGTGAACAGGAACTCCTCAAAGAAAGCGACCGCCTCCGCCGTGGTTTCCATCAGGCACATCGGCTCCGGCTCAAGCGCCAGGGTGACGCGGCGGCCTGTCCGATCTTCCAGCGCGGCGAGGCCGGCAGCGTGCCGCAGCAGCGCCCCGGCGATGGCCTCCCGCGCATCGACGTTGGCGGCGGCCCGGAACGCGCCTGGGACGGTGCTGACGCTGCCGGTCAGGCCGGGCTGGTCGTCGGGCAGCAAAGCCGCCAACAGGCCGGCCAGGCGGTCGGTGTAGGCCAGCCGCTCCGGCGTCCGCCAATCGGGGGCGTAAACCTGCTCCTTGACCCGCTCGCCGTGGAACGGCCCGTAGGGGAAGCC
>CAXTUQ010000337.1:0-6915 GCA_964247405.1 uncultured Acetobacteraceae bacterium | reverse complement strand
GAGCTGCTCGAACCACCAGGCGAGCGTCGCGTCGCAGCCATCGCCCGGCGGCACCGGCGGAAGGTCGCGGCATTCGGGCTGGCCGGCCGGGCAGCGGAAATGCAGGTGCATGTGGGAGGCGTGGCCGTACCACGGGCGGATCAGCCGCAGCCAGGCGCGGTCGGTCATGGGGGTGCGGCAAAGCTGCTGCTTGATGGCCGGGTTCACCAGGATGCGGTCGATGCCGGGCAGGCCGGCCGCCAGGCGCAGCAGGGTGACGTGCCTGCTGCTCCATTGCGCCGGGTCCACGCCGCGGCCGTCGGGCGTGACCAGGCTGGCGACCTCCACAGCATCCCGGGCGGCCGGGGTCAGCTCCGGTTTCGGCGACATGTCCAGCCAGACATCCGCGTCAAGCCCAACCTGATGGCTTGCGTGCAGCCCGGCGATCGGGCCGCCATGCGGGCGGGAGATGTCGTTCATGTACAGCGTGGGCAGGCCCGCCGCCTCCGCACGCCGGCCGAGCGTTTCCAGCGCCGCAATGGTGTCCGGGTACCCCCAGAACCAGCTCCGGCTGGCGCGGACCGCCTGATAGCCCGGGCCGTCCGCCGGGAGCTCCACGGCGCCCGCGATGCAGCCGCCGCCGGGTCCGCTGACGATGCGCGGCGCCGGAGCGCCCGGCGCAGGATGTGCGGGCGCAGGTTGGGCGAGGGAGGCCGAAAGCAATGGGAACAGCAAGGTGCAGGCGATGATCAGGGTGCGCAACGGCAGCGTCCTTTTGCATTCGCAGCATGGCACAGCATGGCCGCCTTGCGTCAACCGACCCGCTGTAACCGATCCGTTATTGCAACTTGTAGCCGCATGATGCGATAGGCTCGCTCCGGGGCTTGCGAATGGATCGAGGCCTGTTCCCGTCAAGGATTGAACGATGCAAGACCGCTTTCTTGTAACTGGCGGCGCCGGCTATGTCGGAAGCCACTTGGTGGCGCTGCTGGTTGAGCGGGGCGCCGAGGTCGTAGTGCTCGACAACCTGCGGCAGGGCCACCGTGCCGCCGTGCCGCAGGCCGCCCGGCTGATCGAGGGCGACCTATCCGACGCGCAGACGCTCGACGGCGTCCTGGCCGAAGGACCTTGGAGCGCCGTGTTCCACTTCGCCGCACTCTCTCTGGTGGGGGAAAGCATGCGCGAGCCGATGCGCTACCTGCTGGAGAACGGCGCCGGTGGCATGCGCCTGATCGACGCCTGCGTCCGGCATGACGTGAAGAAATTCATCCTGTCCTCCACCGCCAACCTGTTCGGCGAGCCGGATCGCATGCCGATCGACGAATCCGCCCGCATCGACCCGTCCTCCCCCTACGGCGAAAGCAAGCTGGTGATCGAGCGCACCCTGCGCTGGGCCGACCAAGTGCACGGCTTGCGAAGTGCCTGCCTGCGCTACTTCAACGCGGCCGGCGCCGACCCGAATGGCGTTTTGGGGGAGGATCACGACCCGGAGACCCACCTCATTCCTTTGGTGATCGACGCGGCGCTGGGCCGGCGCGGCGCGCTCACGGTGTTCGGCACGGATTACCCGACCCCGGACGGGACCTGCATCCGTGACTACGTGCATGTGACCGACCTGGGCGAGGCGCACCTTTGCGCACTCGGCCAGCTCGACCGCCGCAGCGTCACCTACAACCTGGGCAACGGCAACGGCCATTCCGTCCGGGACGTGATCGCCTCGGTGGAGCGGGTGCTGGGCCGCCCGGTCCCGGTGCAGTTCGGCGACCGCCGGCCCGGCGACCCGGCAGCCCTTGTCGCGTCCTCCGCGCTGATCCAGGCGGAAACCGGCTGGACCCCGCGCTTCGCCGAACTCGACGCCATCGTCGCCAGCGCCGCCGCCTGGCGCAAGGCGCACCCGGGCGGCTACGGCGAGAACGCGCCGAGGGGGCAGGCGCTTACGGAGCCGGCCGGTAGGCCGGCACAGCCAGGTAGGACAGCCGCTTGAACTCCTTGCGGCCCCGCGCCACGGAGTCGAGGATCATGCCGCAGGTCAGCGACAAGCAGGCCAGCAGCGCGATCCCGGTGGACAGCACCGCCGTCGGCAGGCGCGGGACCAGGCCGGTGTGGACGAAATCCACGAAGACCGGCACGGCGAGGACGATGGCCAGGAGCATCTGCAACGCCGCCGCGGTGGCGAAGAACGGCAGCGGGCGCTCCTCCTTCACCAGGACAATGATGGTCCGCAGGATGCGCAGCCCGTCGGCGATGGTGTTCAGCTTCGACGCGGAGCCGGCCGGGCGCTCTTTGTAAGGCGTCGGCACCTCGCCAATCGGCATGCAGAGTTCGAGCGAGTGGACGGTGAACTCCGTTTCCGTCTCGAACCCGCCGGACAAGGCGGGGAAGGATTTGACGAAGCGGCGGGAGAACACGCGGTATCCCGACAGCATATCCGTGACCCGGTTGCCGAACACCCAGGATACGAGGCCGGTCAGTACCGCGTTGCCGAAGCGGTGCCCGGGCCGGTAGGCCGCCGCCATCTCCGACACCCGGGCGCCGTTCACCATGTCCAACCCGTTCTCCAACAGCAGGCGCACCATGGCCGGGCTGCTTGCCGCGCAGTAGGTGTCGTCGCCGTCCACCAGCACGTAGGCGTCGGCCTCGATGTCGGCGAACATGCGGCGGATGACGTGGCCCTTGCCTTGCAGGCGCTCGGTCCGGGCGATGGCGCCGGCCGCGCGGGCGGCGTCGAGTGTGCCGTCACTGGAATTGTTGTCGTAGACGTAGATGGCAGCGTCCGGCAGCGCCGCCCGGAAATCCCGTATCACGGCGGGGATCGCGACCGCCTCGTTGTAACAGGGGATCAGCACGGCGATGCGCGGCGGCATGACGCCTAGTCCGACGCCTCGACAGCAGCCGGCTGCGCCGTCGCAAGGGCTGGCGCGCGGGAGCGAAGCGACGCTTCCTCCGGGCCAAGCCTTCGCGGCTCGTCCGAGAACACGACCGAGCGCGACAGGTTGAAGTTGGCGAACATCCCGGCACCCACCCCAGCCAGGATGGCGATCACCGGATGCTGCGCGCAGACCGGCAGCAGCGTGACCAGCGCGAAGAACGTCCCACGGTTCAGCACGAATCCCACGCCGTTGGCCGCGACGAACAGCAGCCATTGCCGCAGCAGCCCTCCGCCGCCGCGCCCGGCGAACGTCCAGGCCCGGTTCAGCGCCCATGTCGTGGTGACGGCCGCAAAGTAGGCCAGCAGCCCCGAAAGGTACAAGCCAAGGGTCGCCATCGCGGCATAGACAGTCGCGACATCGACGACGGCGCCGGCGACGCCCACCGTGCCGAACCGCGCGAACTGCTGCACCAGCAGCCGCCGTTCGGGCGTCATGGCGGCGCGGAAGCGGCGACGGGCATAGGCTGCGGGCTGCATGGCGCCGCCACTTAGCCGGTTTTCGTTTCGAATGCCACCCTGCAATCGGGCGGCGCTGGCGCATTGCCCGGCCGCGTGGTTTGCTGGGCCTGGGGGCAGCGGATGCGCCCGGGGCAGCGGAGGCACGAGGATGCAACGTCGCACATTCCTGGCCGCATCGGCTGCGGGCCTGGCGGCGCCGGCGATCGGACGGGCGGAGGAGAGCCGCGTCCTCCGCTTCATCCCGCAGGCCGACCTCACGGTGCTGGACCCGATGTGGACCACGGCCTACGTCACGCGCAACCACGCCTTCATGGTGTACGACACGCTGTTCGGGCAGGACAGCCAGTACCGGCCGTCGCCGCAGATGCTGGAAGGCTTCACCACCGAAGACGACGGCAAGACCTGGACCCTCACCCTGCGGCCCGGCCTGCTGTTCCACGACAACGAACCGGTACGGGCGCGCGACTGCGTGGCGAGCCTGGAACGCTGGGGCAAGCGGGATGCGTTCGGGAGCGCGCTGATGGCGGCGACGAACGAGATAGCGGCCCGTGACGACCGCACGCTGGTGTTCCGGCTGAAAAAGCCGTTCCCGCTGCTGCCCGCGGCTCTCGCCAAGACGCCGCTGTTCATGCCGGCGATCATGCCCGAGCGCATCGCCCGGACCGATCCCTTCACCCAAGTGACGGAGATGATCGGCAGCGGCCCGTTCCGCTTCAAGGCGGACGAGCGGGTGCCCGGCGCCCGCGTCGTCTATGAGAAGTTCGGGGCCTACAAGCCGCGCGAGGCCGGCCCGACCGACTGGACCTCTGGCCCCAAAATCGTAAACTTCGACCGGGTCGAGTGGACCACGATCCCCGACCCCACCACCGCCGCGCAGGCGCTGATCAACGACGAGCAGGATTGGTGGGACTACGCGACCGCCGACCTGATGGGCCTCTTGGCCCGCAGCCGCGGCGTGAAGGTCGTGGTGCAGGAGCCTTCGGGCCAGATCGCTACCTTCCGCATGAACCAGTTGCAGCCGCCGTTCAACAACCCGGCCATCCGCCGGGCGCTGCTCGGCGCCGTGAGCCAGGAGGATGTCGTGACCGCGGTGGTCGGCACCGATCCCAAGATGTCGCGCACCGGCGTCGGCTTCTTCTGCCCGGATACGCCGATGGCGAGCAGCGTGGGCCTGGATGTGCTGGCCGGGCCGCGCGACATGGACAAGGCCAAGCGCGACCTCAAGACGGCCGGCTACAAGGACGAGCGCGTGGTGCTGCTGGCGGCGACCGACTTCCCGGTGCTGAAGGCGATGGCGGACGTGACCGCCGACATGTTGCAGCGGGCCGGGATGAACGTGGACTACCAGGCGACGGACTGGGGCAGCGTCGTGACCCGACGCGCCAAGAAGGACCCGGTGGAGGCCGGCGGCTGGAGCGCGTTCTGCACCGCCTGGGCCGGCACCGACCACCTGAACCCGGCCGCCCACATCCCGCTCCGCTCCAACGGGGAACAGGCATGGTTCGGCTGGCCAACCGACCCGAAGATCGAGCAACTCCGCAACGACTGGTTCGACGCGCCGGACGTGCCCGCGCAGGCCGCACTCTGCGCCGAGATCCAGCGCGAAGCCTTCCAAAGCCTGCCCTACATCCCGTTGGGCCAGTACTTGCAGCCGACGGCGTATCGCAGCAGCCTTGAGGGCGTGCTCAACGGGTTCGCGCTGTTCTGGAACGTGCGGCGTGCCTGAATCCGTATTGGGCCGGACAATTGGCCCGTGGTTTGCTAAGTCTTGTTTGGAATGGTCAGACAGAAAGGTTCGCATGAAGCGCCGTGAGTTGCTCGCCGCCGGGACTGCCGCTGCCATAGGCAGCCTGGCCATGCCCCGCCTGTCCCGCGCGCAGGGCGCCCGCGTGCTGCGCTTCGTGCCGCAGGCCAACCTGTCCAGCCTCGATTCTGTCGCCGGGACCCAATACGTCGTGCGCAACGCCAGCCTGCTGATCTGGGACACGCTGTTCGGCGTGGACAGCAACCTGGTACCCAAGCCGCAGATGGCCGAAGGCTACGAGGCGAGCGAGGACAACAAGACCTGGACCATCCGCCTGCGCCCCGGCCTGAAATTCCACGACAACGAGAAGGTCACGGCCCGGGACGTGATCGCCAGCCTTGACCGCTGGATGGTGCGGGACACCATGGGGCAGCGGATCAAGGCGTCGCTCGACGCGATGGAGGCGCTGGACGACCGCACCGTCCGCATCCGCCTGAACAAGCCGTTCCCGAAGATGCTGTTCGCGCTGGGCAAGAGCAACGCGCCGGTCGCCGAGATCATGCCGGAGCGCATCGCCAAGACCGACCCGTTCCAGCTCATCAAGGAGTTCGTCGGCTCCGGCCCCATGGCGTTCAAGAAGGACGAGTGGGTGCCAGGCTCCTCGGCGGTGTTCGAGAAGTTCGCGGGCTACGACCCGCGGCCGGAGGTGGCGGACTGGCTGTCCGGCGGCAAGCGCATGATGTTCGACCGCATCGAGTGGCTGATCCTGCCGGATGACGCGACCAAGGCGGCGGCGCTGCAGAACGGCGAGATCGACTGGTGGGAGAACCCGGTGCCCGACCTGGTGCCGCTGCTCAAGCGCAACCGCAACGTCAACGTCGACATCGCGGACCCCTTGGGCAACATCGGCTCCTTCCGCATCAACCACCTGCACCCGCCGTTCAACGACCCGCGGGTGCGCCGGGCGGTGATGATGGCGTTAAGCCAGGAGGACTACATGCGCGCCGTGGTCGGCAACGACGACGCGCTGTGGAAGCCGCTGCCGGGCTTCTTCACCCCGGGCACCCCCTCCTACACCGAGGCGGGCGGCGAGATCCTGACCGGCCCGCGCCGCTTCGACGAGGCGAAGAAGCTGCTGGCGGAGGCGGGCTACAAGGGCGAGGCGATCGTGTTGTGCGTCGCGACTGACGTGCAGATCACCAAGGCGCAGGGCGACGTGACCGCCGACCTCCTGCAGAAGATCGGCATGAACGTGGACTACCAGGCGCTCGATTGGGGCACGGTGGGCGCGCGCCGGGCGAAGAAGGACCCGCCGGCACAGGGCGGCTGGCACATCTTCCACACCTGGCACGCCGGCGCCGACTGCATCAACCCGGCGCCCTACACGGCGTTCGACGCGGGCGGCGACAAGGCATGGTTCGGCTGGCCGAAGTCGGACGCCATCGAGGCCGGCATCGGCACCTGGTACGACGCTCCCGACGCCGCCGCGGAGAAGGCCGCGATGGCCGACCTCAACAAGAAGGCGATGGAGTTCGTGACCTACATCCCGACCGGCTTCTTCCTCGGCTATCAAGCCTGGCGCAAGAACGTGAGCGGCGTGGTCAAGGCGCCGTTCCCGGTGTTCTGGGGCGTGCAGAAGACATGATGGCCTCAATCTAATGCTCGGCTACCTCGCCCGGCGGGTGCTCTCGACCATTCCGGTGATGGCCATCGTGGCGCTGTTCGTGTTCAGCCTGCTCTATATCGCGCCGGGCGACCCGGCGGCGATCATCGCCGGGGACCAGGCCACGCCGGCCGACGTGGA
>CAXTUQ010000336.1:0-6922 GCA_964247405.1 uncultured Acetobacteraceae bacterium | reverse complement strand
GGGGCTGTCGATGGTGACGATCACGTCCGGCTTGAGGTGCGCGATGTCGGCAAGCGTTTCCCCCAAGCGGCGGCGCAGCAGGCGCACGCGGGGCAAGATTTCAATGATGCCCATCACCGCGAGGTCGGCCAAGGCATACAGGCTGTCGAGGCCTTGCTCGGCCATCCGGGGGCCGCCGACGCCGGCGAACTCGGCGCCGGGGCATTGGCCGCGGATGGCCGTCATCAAGCGGGCGCCCAGCACGTCGCCGCTGGCTTCTCCGGCAACGAGGTAAATCAGCGGCATCGCGGCTTGTCAGCAACCATGCCGGACTGCATAGGGGGCGGTCGGAACCGGCGCAACATGGCGGGATGGAGGCACCGATGAACTTGCTGCACGTCACTTCGGCGGAGGCCTGGGCGGAGGCCCAACGGTCCGGCCTTCATGCGCCGCCGATGCTGGCGCAGGACGGTTTTCTCCATTTGTGCACGCCCGTGCAGCTCGACTATGTCCTGGACCGGCACTTCGCCGGGCGGACCGGCCTGGTGGTGCTGCACATCGACCCGGCGAAGTTCGGCGACCTGCGTTGGGAAGTCAGCGAACCCGGCCGCGAGGCGTTTCCGCACCTGTACGGCCCGCTGCCAGTCGCCGCCGTCCTGCAGGCCGAGCCGGTTCAGCCGTAGAGGTCCGCGGGCAACACCAACGCCGCCGCGGTTTCAATAAGCGCATCGCCCTGCGCCGCACGGTAGAAGCAGGACCGATGCCCGGTGTGGCAGGCGACGCCGTGCTGGTCCACCCGCAGCAGCAACGCGTCGCCGTCACAATCGACCCGCAGCTCAACCAGGCGCTGCGTCTGCCCGGAGGTCTCGCCCTTGCGCCACAACGCGCCGCGGCTGCGGCTCCAATAGCAGACCCGGCCGGTTTCCAGCGTTTCCGCCACCGCGTCGCGGTTCATCCAGGCCAGCATCAGCACTTCGCCGGTGTCGTGCTGCTGCGCCACCACCGCCACGAGGCCCGCGGCGTCGAACCGGATTTCGTCCAGCAGCGCCATCAGCCCGGCTGCATCCGCAGCTCCGGCTGCGCCCGCAGCACGGCGAGGCCGCGGTCGAGGTCAGCGATCAGGTCGCCAGTGTCCTCAAGCCCGATGTGGAACCGCACCAGCGGGCCGTCATAGTCCCAGGCGCCCGCAGTGCGGACGACGTGGCCCGTGGTCGGCAGCACCAGGCTTTCGAAGCCGCCCCAGCTTGCGCCGATGCCGAACAGCTCCAGGCTGTCAATCATGGCGCAGGTGGCCGCGGCGCTGAACTCCGGCCGGAACACGACGCCGAACAGGCTGCACGCGCCGGTGAAGTCGCGTTTCCACAGGTCATGGCCGGGTGCGCCGGGCAGGGCAGGGTGCAGCACCCCGGCCACCTCCGGACGCCCGGCGAACCACTCGGCGACGGCGAGGCCGGACCGCATCTGGTGCTGCAGCCGCACGCCCATCGTCCGCACGCCGCGGAGCGCCAGCCAGCAGTCGTCGGGGCTGGCATACTGGCCCAGCGCCAAGGCGGTCGTCCGCACCCGCTCCCAATCCTCGTCGGCGGCCGTGGTCACGCCGCCCAGCAGCACGTCCGAATGGCCGACGACGTACTTGGTGAGCGCCTGGATCGACACGTCCACGCCGTGCCGGAACGGCTGGAAGAAATGGATGCCCCAGGTGTTGTCCATCAGCACCTTGGCGCCGCGGGCATGGGCGGCCTCGGCCAAGGCGGGCACGTCCTGCACCTCGAAGGTGTGGCTGCCGGGGCTTTCGAGGTAAAGCACGGCGGTATTCGGGCGCATCAGCGCGGCGATCCCCGCCGCATCGATGTCCGCGCGGTAGTAGGTCGTCTCGATCCCCAGCCGGGCCAACATGCCGTCGCAGAACGTCCGGGTCGGGCCGTAAACGCTGTCAGGCACCAGGCAGTGGTCGCCGGTCTTCAGGTAGGCCAGCAGCGGCGTCGTCACCGCGGCGAGGCCGGAGGAGACGATCTGGCAGCGCGTGCCGCCCTCGATCTCCGCAACCACGTCCTCCAGCGCGTGGTGCGTGGCGTTGCCCATCACGCCGTAGTTCGGCGCCTGGTCCAGCCGGGTCGCGCCGGCGACTTGCCGCTCCTGGCAGCTCGGATACAGCATGGTGGAGCCGCGCAGCAGCGGCGGGTTCACGAAGCCGCGCACCCGCGTGCCGGCGCGTCCGGCATGGGACAGGCGGGTCGCCAGCGCCTGCGGACGGCTGCGGGGGGCTTGGTCATCGGGCATCAATCGGTTTCTTTCATGGTGTCGGGCCGCCCGGCCCATTCGGTCCAGGACCCGTCATACACGGCGCCCTGCGCCAGCCCGGCGCGCAGCAGGCCGAGGCTCAAGATGGTCGCGGTAATCCCCGAGCCGCAACTCGTGACGACGGAGCGCGCGCCGTCCGCGCCCACGGCGGCAAAAGCGGCACGCAGGGCCGCCGGGTCAAGCATGGTGCCATCGGGGTTCAGCAGGCTCGCGGACGGCACGTTGCGGCTGCCGGGGATGTGGCCGCTGGGCAGCCCCGCCCGCGGTTCCGGGGCGGAACCGGCGAAGCGCCCTGCCGGGCGAGCGTCCAGCACCAAATCGTCTGTCCCGGCCAGCATGTCGCCGATCCCGCGCAAGCGGGTCGCGCGAAAGCTCGCCCGGAACGTGGTGGACGCGGGCAGCGTCGGCGGGCCGGCCTCGACCGGACGGCCTTCCCGAAGCCATTTCGGCAGCCCGCCATCCAGCACGAAGGCCTGGTCATGGCCGAACAGCCCCATCATCCACCAGCCGCGCGGTGAGGAGGCGATGCCCTTCTGGTCATAGAACACGACCCGGCTCGCGTTCGACACGCCGAGGCCGCCCAGCAACCGCTCGAACCGACCCGCCGATGGCACCATGTGCGGCAGTGGTGTATCAGGGTCGGCTATGGCGTCGATGTCGAAGAAGCGGGCACCGGGGATGCGGGCACGGGCGAACTCCTCCGCGCCGTCCTTGCCTTCGCCCGGCAAAAACTTCGTCGCGTCGAACACGACGAGGTCCGCGGCGCCGAGTTGGCCGGCCAGCCATTCCGTGGTGACGAGCGGGTCCATGCTCAAGGCGCTCCCTCCGGCAGATGGTTGCGGCCTCATCGGCCAGCCCACCGCGTCCGCAACCAATCCCGCTTCACGGCGAGCCAAAGCAAGGCAATGGCAGTAACCGAGTTGGCAAAGCGCCCGGCCGCTGCGGCCTCGATGGCATCGGCGGCGGGATGTAGGCGAACGCGGATGTCTTCCTGTTCGGCGTCCAGGCCGCCCTGGCCGATGATGCCGTCCGGCCCGGCGTCCGGCGCGCGGATGCGGCCCGCGAACATGGTGCACCGCTCGTCGGACGCGCCGGGCGTGAGCAGGAAATCCCCAACGCGTTCCAGCAGATCGACCGGGAGGCCCATCTCCTCTCGCGCTTCCCGCACCGCAGTCGCAGCCGGGTCCTCGGCCCCGTCACACAGGCCGGCGGGGATCTCAACCATCACCGGCTCCAAACCTGCGACGAGCGCAGGCAGGCGGAATTGCTCGATCAGCGCCACCTGGTCAGTCACGGGATCATACGGCAGCACGGCGGCAGCCCGGCCGCGGCACAGCAGCTCCCAACTGCGCACCCCGGACATCGCGCCATCGAACCGGCGCTGGCGGAACTTGATCAGTTCTACGGAAAACCGTCCCGTCCAGGCGGTCTCGTTCGAGACGATCTGCACGTCGGGGTGGGAGGGGATCGCGACCATGGGCCGACCCTAGATCGGCACGGACGCCATTGGAACCACCCGCGTTGACAAAGCCCGCGGCTCAAGCCTGGTTCGTCAGCGTCTCCCGCACGATCTCCCGCAGGCGCGCCGCGCCAGCGGGGCCTTTCACGGCGTCCCGCCACATGGCTTCGGCGACGCGCTGATGGGCGGCGATGGCCTCGTCGGCGCCGGTGATCATGGCGACCCCGGTCTGCGCGGACGGCAGGCCGTCGGGATGGAACGGGTTGGCGGCCAGGGTGGCGCGGTCGCGCGTGCGGAAGATGCTGAATCCGCTCGCCGTCTCATTGGAGGCGAGCAGGCCGAACTGCAGCCCCATCGGCTCGGTGTCCATGAGGTCGGCGATGTTCTGCACCTCCGCCATCGCAACCCGGCGGCAGCGCGTCCGCAGCGCGTCGGACAGCTTGAGGCTCCCCAGCACGCCCAGGCTGAGGAAGCTCTGGATCGACTGCGGGGACAGGATCGCGATGATCCCCGGGCGCCGCTGCGCATAGATCCGCTTCCGCGCGGCGAGAATGCCGAGGACCTGGTCGGCGTTGGTGCGGAACGCCGCGGTGTCGGTGCCGGACTGGTTGGCGGCTTCGCTCAGGCCATCGGCAATCGCCGCATCGAAAGCGTCCGAGGTGATGAGGTACAGGCACGCGCCATAGGCTTGCAGCACCTGGTCGGCCGATTCCTCGATCTGCCGTATCCGTTCGAAGTAGCCCACGGATCGGCTGTAGTATTCCACCCCGATGCCCAGCAGGGACAAGGGAGACACTTTCAGCAGTTCCGCCAGGCGCTTGA
Source organism: uncultured Acetobacteraceae bacterium (assembly GCA_964247405.1). Classification (GTDB taxonomy): domain Bacteria; phylum Pseudomonadota; class Alphaproteobacteria; order Acetobacterales; family Acetobacteraceae; genus CAHJXG01. The sequence continues at coordinate 2,361 of CAXTUQ010000336.1, read as the reverse complement.
CCGTGTCGAGCTTGATGACCTCGCCCTTCTCGTAACGGTAAAGCGCCGCGCGGGACACGCCGAGCCGCGCCGCGATTTCCTCCGCCCGCAGGCCGGACTCAAGCCGATACGCCCGAAGCTGCTGCCCTATCTCTGCAAACCGCATGCTCACCTCCAACCGGGCAAAGGGCAGACACTGCAACCACCCTCCCGGAGGCGACTCTCTTAACAGCCGGAAGTTGATTCGTCGTTATCTTACAATCAACTTCGCAGAAATAAAGTGAGATACACCGCTTAAATCGTGCATTCCCCTCTAAAATTCAGACATTGAAGCGATTGCGCCATGCCAGCCCGGCCATCGTGTCGCCTGCCGGGCGGTATTCGCAACCAATCCATCCCGCGTATCCCAGCGCGTCGATGCGGCCCAGGACGTACTCCCAGCCGATCTCGCCGGTGCCGGGTTCGTGGCGGCCCGGCACGTCGGCCAGTTGCATATGGGCGATGCTGGGCAGCAGCGCCTCCATCCGCTTGGTCACGTCCCCTTCAGTCACCTGGCAGTGGTAGATGTCGAACTGCAGTCCCACCCGGTCAAAGCCGAGCGCCGCCACGATCTCGGCGCCTTGTTCCTGGGTGTTCAGGAAGAAGCCGGGCATGTCGCGGTGGTTGATCGGCTCGATAACGACCTTCACCCCCTGTGCCGACGCCTGCTCGGCTGCCCAGGCGAGGTTTGCGACGTAAAGCGCCGCCGCGGTGCCGCGTGCCACCCCGGCGGGCGCGATCCCCGCCATGCAATGCACCAGGTCGCAGCCGAGCGCGCCGGCATAGTCCAGCGCGGCCTTCACCCCGTCGCGGAACTCCGCCCCGCGGCCCGGCAAGCAGGCGATGCCGCGCTCGCCGCCTGCCCAGTCGCCCGGCGGCATGTTGAACAGCACCTGCCGCAAGCCGGCGTCGTCCAGTCGCCGGCGGATTTCGGCGGCTGGGTGCTCGTAGGGGAACAGGAACTCGACGGCCTTGAACCCGGCTTTCCCGGCGGCGTCGAACCGATGGAGGAACGGCACTTCGTTGAACATCATGGAAAGGTTGGCGGCCAGGCGTGGCATGGTGGTTCTCCTTTCATGGCAGGCTAACCATCGGCCCGGCCTAGAACAACCAGTTGCTTTCCGCGAATGGGCGGACGATACCGCCGGGCATGAAGCAGCCCACGGACTTGGTGGCAGAACGCCTGCTGATGGGGCTTTTGCTTGTCGGCATCGCGGTCGGCTGCGTTCTGGTGCTGCACCCGTTCCTGTCGGCGATCCTGTGGGCGGCGATCCTGGTCTATACCACCTGGCCGGTGTTCACCTGGGTGCGGACCCACCTCCGCGCGAGCCGGGGCTGGGCGGCCGGGATCATGGTGCTGCTCACGGCCGTGCTGATCGTGCTGCCCTTGGCGCTGGCCGCGCCCGCCGGGGCGGACGACGTGAACCAGCTCCGCAGCTCTATCGAGGCTGCGCTCAGCAGCGGCCTGCCCGGCGCGCCCGGCTGGCTGGCCGACATCCCGATCATCGGCGCGACCTTGGCGGAATACTGGAACGTTTGGGCGGCGGACCTCAGCGCCATGGTGAGCTTCTTCAAGCCGTATTTCGGCATGATCGCGGAGAACGGGCTGAACGTCCTGCTCGGCATCGCGGGCGGCCTGCTGCAATTCCTCATCGCGCTGCTGATCGCGTTCTTCTTCTGGGCGTCGGGCGACAGTTTGGGCGATTACCTCAACCGCATCGTGCACCGGATCGCCGGCAACCATGCGGCGCGTCTGGTGGCCGTCACCGGGTTGACCGTGCGGGGCACCGTGTATGGCATCCTGGGCACGGCGATCGTGCAGGGGATGCTGACGGCGTTCGGGCTTTGGCTGTCGGGCGTGCCGCGCCCGCTGCTGCTGGGCGCCACGGCCGGGTTCCTGTCGGTGCTGCCCATCGGCGCGCCGGTCGTATGGATTCCGGCCACGCTTTGGCTGCTCAGCACGGGGCATACTGGCTGGGGCATTTTCCTCGGCACCTATGGGCTGTTCGCCATCAGCGGGTCGGACAACATCATCCGCCCCTACTTTATCTCGCGCGGGGCGGAGCTGCCGTTCCTGCTGACCATCCTGGGCGTGCTGGGAGGCGCCTTGGCGTTTGGGCTGCTGGGCATCTTCGTGGGTCCTGTTTTGCTGGGTGTCGGCTACACGCTGGTGGCGGAGTTCGCCGGGCTGGACACCACCCGGACGTATCGCAACGGATGACAGTGGAGCGCCCTGGCAACCGTGCCGCCCGCGGCCGGGCGGCGCAGGCGCTTGGCGTCACGGCCGAGCAGGCGGCCTGCGCGGCGCTCGAACGAGACGGCTGGGCCGTGCTGGCCCGGCGC
>CAXTUQ010000335.1:0-6930 GCA_964247405.1 uncultured Acetobacteraceae bacterium | reverse complement strand
CCATGATATGGGGCGTCCCGTTGATCGGACCAGCACTGGCGGACCAGCACCGGGATTTGTTCATCTTGCATTGACGCAAGCGCGATGAAGCCGGATGGTCGGGCAACTGCGGAGTGAGCGATGCTTGACGGACCCAACACCCTGGCCGGCGCCGACCTGCGCCGGATCGGCGCGCATCCCGACCATTGGTATCCCTTGGCCTGGTCGCGCGAGGTGAAGCCGGGCCGGGCGCTCGGCACCCGGTTCGCCGGCGAGCCGATCGTCCTGGTGCGGAAGGAGGACGGCGGCGTGTTCGCGCTGGAGGACCGCTGCGCCCACCGCCAGGTGCCGCTGCATAAAGGGGTCGTGGACGGCGAGGCGATCCGCTGCTGCTATCACGGCTGGGCTTACGACCGGACCGGGCGCTGCACCGACGTGCCTTACCTCGGCAAGGGCCGCCTGCCGAACGGCGTGCGGGCCTATCCGTGCCGGGAGGCGGAAGGCTTGGTCTTCGTGTTCCCGGGCGACGCCTGCCTGGCCGAGTCGCGTCCGTTCCCCGCCCTCGGCTCCGTCGCTGACCCCGCCTATAAGACCCGGCGCTTCGGCAAGCCGATCGGCTGCCATTACACGTTCATGCACGAAAACCTGATGGACATGAACCACCAGTTCCTGCATCGCGCGCAGATGGGCCAGATCCGCCCGCGCTTCCTCGGCCGCCGGATGGGCGAGGGCTGGCTGGAGATCGATTACACCTTCGCCCGCTCCGGCGGCGGGCAGTCATTGGGCGAGCGCGTGATCTTCGGCAGCAAGCGGGTCGGCGGCTGGGAGAACAACCGCGACAAGATGACGATCCGGACCGAATATCCCTACCAGACGCTGAAGATCTGGGCCGGGGACGACATCCCGGTGATGGATCTGTGGATCGTGTATGTGCCGCTCGACGCGGAGCAGCGAACCAACCGCACCTTCGGCCTCTTGTCGGTGCGCCGCCCGCGCATCCCCGGCCTGATCGAGGCAGTCTGGCCGTTCCTGGTGTTCTTCACCGAGCGCATCTTCGCCGAGGACCGCGCCATCGTGGAGATGGAGCAGGCGGCGCACGACCGGCAAGGCCGCGACCTGAACCAGGAGGTGTTCCCGGCGATCCAGGACCTGCGCAGCCTGCTGGCGGCGTGCGGTACGGCGCCGGTCGGTTGATGGGAACCTGACGCTTGGCGCCGCTTACTCGCAGTTCACCGGCCCCCAGTTCATCGGCTTTGGGTCACTTCGGCGGCGGCGCCAAACTCTGCTCGTTCGTAGGCGGAGCAACTTCGGCCACGTTCAGTGTCATTGACACCAAGCCATAGTAGCCGAGAAGCGCGACCAAGTCAGTGACGCCTTGCTCGCCGAAGCGTTTCACGGCAGCAGTGAAGACCGTATCGCTCACCTGATGTTTCCGATGGAGCTGGGTCGCGAAATCGTACACCAACGTTTCGTCCACGGTCATGTCCGCCGGCCGGCGGCCCTCCTGCAGATCTGTCGCTACCCCCGGCTCCAATCCTGCCTTCATGGCGAGCGGGTAATGCGCGTACCATTCGAAGCCGCTGTTCCACTCGACTGCGGTGATGAGGATGGCGAACTCGTCAGGTTATGCGGGATGGTCGTGTTGAAGCGGAGGTATTCACCGACGCGCTGCAGGCGGTCACCCAGCACCGGGCTTCGAAGCCAAGCGTTGAACGGCCCCTCGATCGAGTGCCGCGGGCCAGCCATGATGCTGTCGTACATGGCCTTCTGCTCGGGGGTCATCGCGTCGGGGGCAAGCGGCGGATAGCGCGTGATGGTCTGGGCCTGAACAGGCACCTCAGCGACTGCGAGCAGGCAAGCCGCCACCATTACTCTCCGCATGATCGTCTCTCCCTTCCGACCGGTCTCGCCGCCCTGGGCAATGTTGAGGACGCGGCCGATTGACAGCGACATTGCCCTTGGTGTTGCTGAGCCGCAAGCTTGCACCTGACCGGGAACTTCTTGCCAGGCTCAAGCCGTTCCGCGCCGTCGCCGCACGCTGCGGCGAATGCGCGTGGACACGCTCCGGAGCATGATGCTTAGCGATACCCCGCCGCCTGCAATTCGAACAACTCCGCATACCGCCCGTGTTGCGCCAGCAAAGCCTCGTGCGTGCCGGACGCCTCGATCTCGCCGCCGGCCATCACCAGGATGCGGTCGGCCATCCGCACGCTGCTGAACCGGTGGGAGATCAGCACCGCCGTGCGCCCGGCGCTCAGCTCCTTGAACCGCTGGAACACCTCAAACTCGGACCGCGCGTCGAGCGCCGCGGTTGGCTCGTCCAAAATCAGCACCTGGGCGTCGCGCATGTAGGCGCGGGCGATGGCGATCTTCTGCCACTCGCCGCCTGACAGCTCAATGCCGCTGCGGAAGCGGCGGCCGATCATCTGCTCATATTGCCGGGGCAGGCGGCGGATCACGTCGTCCGCCAGGCCGCGGCGGGCGGCGGCCTCGATCCGGCGGCGGTCGGCGCGCGCCTCGATGCGGCCGACCGCGATGTTGTCGGCGGCGGTCATGTAGTAGCGCACGAAGTCCTGGAAGATCACGCCCATGCTGCCGCGCAGCGCGTCCAAGTCGTAATCCCGGATGTCGTGCCCATCCAGCAGGATGCGGCCCTCGTCAGGATCGTACAGCCGGGCCAGCAGTTTCACGAGCGTCGTCTTCCCCGCGCCGTTCTCGCCGACCAGCGCCAGGGTCTCGCCGGGGTGCAGGGTGAAGTTGAGGTTGCGGACGGCCCAGCGCTCGGCGCCGGGGTAGCGGAAGCCGACGCCCTCGAACACGAAGCCGGCGCCGACCGTGGCGGGGAAGGGGCGCGGCTCCGCGGGCGAGTGGATTTCCGGCTCCACCTCGAAGAACGAGAACAGGTCGTCGAGGTAAAGCGCCTGGCTCGCCAGGTTGGAGAAGCCGGCGAGCAGCCCTTCCAGCAGCCCGCGCAGCCGCAGGAAGGACCCGGCCAGGAAGGTGAGGTCGCCGATGCTGAACCCGCCGCTCAGCGTCCGCCACGCCAGGTAGGCATAGGCGATGTAATACCCGGCCGTGCCGAGCGCCGCGAGCGCCCCGCCCCAGCCAGCCCGGCGCACCGCCAGCCGCCGGTTCTCCGTTTGCATGGCGAGCGACAACTGCTGATAGCGTTCGATCAGGAAATCGTTGAGGCCGAAGATCTTGACCTCCTTCGCCGTTTCCGTGCTGGCGCCGGTCTGCCGGACGTAGTCGAGTTCCCGCCGCTCCGTCGTGCGGGCGAAGCTCAGCGCGTAGCTCTGCGCGTTGAAGTGCGCCTCGCCCACGAAGGCGGGGATCAGCGCCAGCAGCAGCAGAGCGATCAGCCACGGCGCATAGGCCGCCAGCCCGGCAGCGAAGCTCGCCACCGTCACCAGGTCCTGCGCCTGGCCGAACATCTGGCTGATCAGCGTCGTGCGCCCGGCGGTCTGCCGCCGGGCGCGGTCCAGCTTATCCTGCAGCTCGCTGTCCTCGAAGTCCTCCAAGTCAAGCGTCGCCGCGTGCTGCATCAGCCGGATGCTGGAGGCGTTGGTGAACCGCTCCGCCAGCAGCGCGTCCACCAGCGACACCACCCGGCCCAGCACGTCCGTCAGCACCGCCAGCCCTAGCTCCGCCAGGATCAGCCAGGCGAGCCGCAGCAGCAGGCCGCTCGCGACCCAGCCGGCGGCGTCGGCCGGGTGGCCCGGACGCTGCGAGAGATGCAGCACCTCGTCGATGATCAGCTTGCCCAGGAACAGCACTGCCACCGGCAGCAGCGCCCGCACCAGCCGCAGCGCCAGCGTCGCCGTGGTCAGCCCCGGACTGGTGCGCCAGATCAGCGCCAGGAACGGCGGCAGGGTGCGCAAGGCGCCCAAGCGTGCCCGCAAGGACGGGCGGGGAGGATCAATGTTCGGCGACATGGGGGCTTGTTCCCGCATCGCCCCGGCTTGGCAAGCCCGCGATGGATCGCCAGGTGCCGGTTCCGCCCACAGGACCGCCCAATGGGCGCGCCAGAAGGAAAGCCCTGCCATGCCCCGCCTCTTGCCCGACCCTCCTTTCGGGCGTGCTGAAACCCGCGTCGTGCTGCTGGAAGGCATCAGCGCCAGCGCCGTCGAACTGTTCACCGCGGCCGGCTACACCGACGTGCAGCGTCACGCCAAGGCGCTGGAAGGCGCGGCCTTGATCGAAGCCGTGCAAGGCGCGCACGTCGTCGGCATCCGCAGCCGCACCCAGCTTTCGAGCGCCGTGCTCGCGGGCGCCGGGCCGCTGATGGCGGTGGGCTGCTTCTGCATCGGCACCGACCAGGTCGACCTGCAGGCCTCCCGCGCCATAGGCATCCCGGTGTTCAACGCGCCGTTCAGCAACACCCGCAGTGTCGCCGAACTGACGGTCGGCGAGATCGTCATGCTGCTGCGCCGCATCACGCCGCGCTCGGCGGAGGCGCACGAGGGCGGCTGGGACAAGTCGGCGGCAGGCAGCTTCGAGGTGCGCGGCAAGGTGCTGGGCATCGTCGGCTACGGCAACATCGGCAGCCAGCTTTCGACGCTGGCCGAGGCGATGGGCATGAGGGTGATCTACTACGACCGCACCAACAAGCTGCGCCACGGCAACACGGAATCGGTGGCGACGCTCGCCGAGCTGCTGGGCCGGAGCGATGTCGTGACGCTGCACGTGCCCGACCTGCCGGCGACCCGCGGCATGATCGGCGCTGCGGAGATCGCCGCCATGCGGCCCGGCGCATACCTCATCAACAACTCGCGCGGCCGGGTCGTGGATCTTGAGGCGCTGGCGGAGGCGCTGCGCGCCGGGCGATTGGCCGGCGCCGCGGTGGACGTGTTCCCGACCGAGCCGAAGTCGGCGGGCGAGCGGTTCACCACGCCGCTGCAAGGCCTGCCGAACGTGATCTTGACGCCGCACATCGGCGGCTCGACGGAGGAAGCGCAGGAGCGCATCGGCGAGGAGGTTTCGCGCAAGCTGCTGGAGTTCCTCGACAGCGGCTCGAGCGGCGGCGCAGTCAATTTTCCGCATGTGGAGCAGCCGCGCATCCCGGGCCAGCCGCGCTTCCTGCACGTGCACCGCAACGTGCCCGGCGTGCTCGGCCAGATCAACGCCGTGTTCAGCCAGATCGGCCTGAACGTGTCGGCGCAGGTGCTGCAAACCGACGGGGAGCTGGGCTACGTCATGGTGGATGTGGAGCGCCGGCCGACTGGACGCTCGGCGACGCTTGCGGCGCTGTGCGACATCGAGGGCACCATCCGGGCACGGGCGCTCGATTAGCGCGTTGATGGGCGTCCCCCGGCCGACCGTCCGGGGATTGGTCGCAGGGGGCCGGCCGCACTATATATGTGCAACCTTTCGCAGGAGCTTACCTTGGCAGCACTCAACCGCTTCGCGCCGTATGCCGACGACGAAGACCCCGACGCGCCCGACGTGCCGGAGCCGATGGGTCCCGACACGAAGGAGCCCGACGACAACAAGACGCTCTCCTCGCCGATCAACGAGCTTGAGACCCGGCTGTTCAACACCCGCAAGGTGCTGGTGTTCGGCGCGATCAACGACAAGGTCGCCCGCGACGTGACGGGCCGCCTGCTGGCCTTGGCGAGCGACTCCGACAAGCCGATTGACGTTTACGTGAACTCGCCCGGTGGCCACGTCGAAAGCGGCGATACCATTCACGACATGATCCGCTTCGTGGACAGCGTCGCCCCCGTGCGGGTGATCGGCACCGGCTGGGTTGCCAGCGCCGGGGCGCTGATCTTCCTGGCGGGCGTCAAGGAGCGGCGGCTGTGCCTGCCCAACACGCGCTTCCTGCTGCACCAGCCGATGGGCGGCGTGCGCGGCCCAGCCACCGACATCGACATCGAGGCGCGGGAGATCATCAAGATGCGTGAGCGCATCAACCGCATCATCGTCGAGGAAACCGGCCAAACGATGGAGCGCGTGACCCGCGACACCGACCGCAACTACTGGATGAGCGCGGAGGAGGCGATTGCCTACGGCATGGTGAGCCGGGTCATCACCAGCATGAAGGACCGCTGACCGGCCAGGCCGGCCTGGCGGGTCATTCGTCCGGCTGGGTGAGCGCAGCCCCGATCCGGTCCCATCCTCCGCCGGGGATGCCGAAGCGGAGCCAGCTTGGCTCCGCGTCGAACCGTCGGATCAGGATGCCGGAGTGCCCGAGGCGGTCGAAGACTTTGGCAGCCTGAACGTGCTGCGCCAGCCGGAACAACAGCGTGCCGCCCGCGACCCGGAGGCCGCTTTGCGTCAGCAACCCATCCAATCGCACCACGTCGGCTTGCAGCCGGGCGCGCGTGGCGCCGAGCCAGGCGGCATCCGCCAGAGCCGGCGTGCCGAACGCCACCGCGGGGCCGCTGACCGCCCAAGGTCCCAGGACATTGCGGATGCTGCGCGCCATGGAAAGGGAAGCCACGGCGAAGCCCAGGCGCAGCCCGGCCAGCCCGTAGGTCTTGCCGAACGAGCGCAGCACGATTGCGTTGGTCGGCAGGAAGGGCGCGAGGCTCAGGCCCGGTCCTTCCAAATCGGCAAACGCCTCGTCCACGATCAGGACGCCGACGCGCTGGGCCAGCGCGGCCAGTTCGGCGCCACGGCTGCGGCGGCCGTCGGGGTTGTTGGGATTGCATAACACCGCGGCGGGAGCGCCGTCCAACGCCGCCAGGCCCGCGACGACGGACACCGTGTTGCCGGCTGCGGCCCAGGCCGCCGCGTGCTCGCCATAGGTCGGGCCGACGATGGCGACGCGGCCGGGGCGGAGCAGGTGCGGCAGCAGGCTGATCAGGATCTGCGTGCCCGGCGCCGCGACGACGGTGCGGGGGTCGGCGACGCCGTAGGCCCGCGCCGCGGCGGCTTCGAGCTGCCGCACAGCCTCGGGTTCCGGCAGGCGTTGGTAAGCCTCCGGCCGCAGGTTGGGGATGGGGT
>CAXTUQ010000334.1:0-6932 GCA_964247405.1 uncultured Acetobacteraceae bacterium | reverse complement strand
CGGGCGCCAGGACGGGTCCTCGGCGCGCGCCCTGCTCTCATACAGCCGGAACAGGCGGTCGAGGAACTGCCGGGCGTTGAACCGTTCCGGGCGCTGCTGCAGCGCCTTGAGCTGGGCGGCGAGGAAGCTCGGGCGGATGCGCCGCTCAAGCCGGCGCCCGACGCGCACGCCCTGCGCACGCCCGTCGAGCCGCAACGCCACCGGGTAGGCGGTCACCCGCCCGTCCCGACGCACCAGCACCACGCCAGCCGCTTTGGCAGCAGCCGCCAACTCATCGAGCCAGGCGCCGCTGGCGAACGCCTCGGCCACGTCGTAGCCGAGTGCCGCGGCGGCATCAGCGAACGGCTTGCCGATGCGTGCAGCGTCGTCCTGGGCGGCGGCGATCGCGGCGGGTAGGCTGGCGACAGCGCCTTCGCTTGCGGCGCGACGCAGGCGGCGTGTGGCCTTGAGCAAGGCAGCAGCGCGTCGTTCCGCCTCGCTCAGGTGCGTGTCGAGCGCCGCGAGCGTGTCTTCCAGGCCGCGCGTGAGCGGGGGAGCGTCGGAGGGCTCGGCATCCATGGCCGGCAGTCTGGAAGTTGGACCACCACCGGCAAGCAGGCTCGCCTGGAAGTTCACCGCATGGCTGCGTGGAGCACAGCAACGGCTGCAAACGGCCGTTTGCACGCACTTTGTTGATCTGTAAAACGGGCGTCGTAGGAGGCACCCACCGCCATGGCCCGAGCAGGATCAAGCAAAAGCGGCGTGTCCGGCCGGCTGGTGGGCTATGCGCGGGTTGTCTAATCGCGCCTCCTCGGTCAAGCGCTTTTCTTCTTCCGTTCGCCCTTTTCGACGTTCTGCCGGTTCAGGGTTGTCTTCGCGGTCAGGGCGGATGCCACAGCCGCACGATGGTATCCGGTGGTGGATCTCGCAATGTCAGCGAACGCGGTCGTCTCGCCGCGGCGCGCATATCGCGATGGTCCTGGCCACGTCCCGGCAGGGACGCCTCTTCCGCTTGGGCGGGCGGAACTGGTGATCTCGCTCCTATGCCATCATGCGGCCTCGGCGCGGAACGCTTCGCCGCTCTTCCACATGGCGTGGAGAACAACCGAGAGCTTGCGGGCCACGGCGACCACGGCCTTCTTGTGGCCGTTCCTCGCCTTCAGCATCAGGCCCCACCGCTTCAGGGCGCTGTCCGACCGCGAGCGGGTCAGCACCGTGTTGGCCGCCTCGTAAAGATAGGTGCGCAGCAACGGGTCGCCGTTGCGCGAGATGCGCCCCAAGACATCGATCTCGCCGGACTGATAACGACTGGGTGTGAGCCCGAGCCAGGCGCCGACCGCACGCCCGCCCCTGAACAGGCCGGGGTCCTCGACCGTGCCGACATAGGTCAAGGCGGTGATGGCGCCGACCCCGGGCGCCGTTACCAGCAGCCGGCACCGCCGGTCGCGCCGCGCCGCCGAGACAACCGCCTTGTCGAGCACGAGCACCCGGTCGCGCACGGCGCGCCATGCGTCGAGCAACGGCAGCACGATCAGCTCCAGGCCGGCGCGCATCGAGGCGCGCTCGCGCACAAGGGCCTCGAACTGCCGCCCTCCGCCGCCCGGCGGCAGCGCCAGGCCGAAGGTGCGCAGGATGCCGCGGACCTGGTTGGCCAGGTCCACCTCGGTGCGCACGAGCTGGCGGCGGGCGCCGATCAGGTTGCGCAGCAGCATGCCGTCCCACGACTTGACCCGGACCTCGCGGAAAAAGCCGGTGCGCAGCAGCTGCGCCAAGCCTTCAGCGTCGTTGGCGTCGGTCTTGTTGGCCGGACCGACAGCACCGCCTTGGCCTGGCGTGCATCCATGCACACTACGGGCAACCCCGCCTCGACCAGCGCGTGGCAGAGCCAGGTCGAGAGGAACCCGGTCTCCAGGCCGACGCGGATGACCTCGGGCGCGCGCTTGCGCACAACAGCCGCGAGCACATCGTGCTCGCTGGCGCATTTGCCGCGCCACAGGCATTTGCCAGCCTCGTCCACGACGTGGACGCTGGTGGACCGGAGCGAAACGTCGAACGCAACATACGAGCCCATGGCTGTCCTCCTTCGGTTGAGATCGAAGCCGATCTCAGCAGACCTGCGGGCAGGAGGGGAACGGATCAGCCACCCGCGCCAGCTGCGCGATTACGCCATGTCTCGACCAAGGAGCAGGGCACCGATCCGCAACGCGACGAGCTGCGCGCCGCCGGCTGCGCCGCCATCCTAAAGGAGCACGCCTCCGGCGCCGACCGCAGCCGGCCCGTGCTGGCCAGGTTGCTGCGCGACATCCGGCCCGGCGACACCCTGGTCGTCGTGCGCCTCGCCTGCCTCGCCCGCTTCGTCGGCCACCTGCTCGCAGTCATCGAACGGCTCGAGGCGGGCGGCGCGCATTTCCGCAGCCTACGCGACCCGATCGATACCACAACGCCGCAGGGCATGTTCTCGCTACAGGTGCTGGGCGCCGTCGCCCAGCTCGAGCGGGCGCTGATCGCGGAGCGCACCAAGGCCGGTCTCCATGCGGCACGCGCCCGGGGCCGCATCGGCGTCAACCCCGGCCTTCGCAGCCCCATTACCGCATCTACACGTAAAATCCGGGTCAGCCGGGATGCCAAGCACCTGGACGGGGTTCTGGCGCAACTGGATACCTGGTTGCCGACCGTGCGGCGGATGCGCCCCGGCCAGCCCCGGGGCGACGTCGTGCACGTGCTGAACCATGGACAGCAGGCAAGCCCGGCGAAACCGGAGGTTTGCGCCTGCACGGTTGAGCGGCTCCGCCGATCGGTGCAGCGGCTGGCCCGCGAGGGCATCGTCGAGGCGGAGTTGCTGGGCCGCGCCCGCCGGCAGGGTGGAGACGACCGGCTGGTCCGGCTGGTGGCCGGCATCAAGGCGGCGGTGCCCGAGCGCACGCTGCAGCAGATCGCAACCCAGCTCGAGGCCATGCGCGAACGCACGCCTCGCGGCGGCATGCGCTGGCACCCCTCGTCGGTCAAGCACCTGCTGGGCCGGGCGGAGCAGCTCGGGCTGGCCGGGAGCGCATCGGAAAAGGTGGCTTCAGGGGTATGGCGCTGACCGTGCTCCGAACCGGAACACCGGATCGGCATCATCGCGCGTGGGACGACACACGCCTAGCCCAGCGAACCCAAGACCGGTCAGGCCGCAATCAGGGCCGCCAAGACCGCCAAAAGAGCCGCCTGCGGCTGGAGCAGGCCCCTTCTCTGCCCTGCCGCCACCGCTCCCGGCCGGCAGCGGCAGGCCAGCGCCCGGCAGGTCATGCAGGCTGCGCAGGCCGAACTGGGCCAGGAAACGCGGTGTAGTCGCTCACAGCGTCGGACGCCCCGGCGTCTCCCGTACTGCCCGAGACTGCGCTGGACTACGCCCGCCAGGCGGCTCTCCCTCGCCACCCGACGCGCATACGGCAGCCATCTGCGCGCTTAGGAAGCCTCGTTCCAGACCCAGGGCACGGCCCCGGCCCCGACTGCCCCCGCCTTGGTGGCCAACCATCTCGCTGAACTCGCCGGCTTGCGCGCCTACGCCACCCTCACCGGCCGGCTTTGCGCCGTCGCCCAGGCGCACGCCCGCAACGTCAAGCCGCCCCGCTGCTCACCGCCGCGGTCGTCAAGCTGGCCGGCACCTGCGGCGGCGGCCTGCGGGGCGAGCGGGACCGCGCGCTCATCCTGCTCGGCTTCGCCAGCGCGTTCCGCCGGTCGGAGCTGGTCAAGATCCAGGTGGCCGACCTGACCTTCGGGCCGCACGGCTTGAACGTATTCCTGCCGCGTTCCAAGGCCGACCAGCTCGGCAAGGGCAGCATCGTCCACGTCGCCGCCAACCCGCTCGCCGCCCACTGCCCCGTCGTTGCCGTGCAATCCTGGCTCGATGCGGCCAGGATCAAGCAGGGCTGGCTGTTCCGCCGCGTCACCTGCAACGACACCCTCGGTCGGCACGGCCTGGCCGCCCAGAGCGTGCGGCTAGTCCTGCAGCAACGGGTCCGGCAGGCCAGCTACCAGGGCGACGCGCTCGCCCGCATCACCCCCGCAGAGCCTGCGCGTAGGCTGCATCACCACCCTTGCCAAGGCCAGCGCGCACGAGCGCGACATCATGGCGCACTCCCGCCACGGGTCGCAGGCGATGATGCGCAGCTACGTCCGCGCCGCCGGCGTCGAGGAGGCGTTCACCTCAGGCATCTTGTGGCAGCGCAAGGACCCGCAGGGCTGATCTGGGGCTGAAGCAGTCGGACGATCCAGGAGCCATCCACCGGACAATCCCGAAAAAGTGGCGTGAGTCGCATAAATAAGAGAATGCGATATTTATCCAATACGGCATCATTGCAAAGCCATGTGCCCCGGGGCGCCCCGCACGGCCGTCAGGCCGCCTCGTCCTCCGGTGCCGACACCCGGGCGTCGCGCAAGCGGAATACCTCGGCGGGGGCGGCGGGGGCGAAGTTGGCACCCGGCGTGCGGCTGCCAGTGATGCGGGAAAAATCCTCCCGGTTGGCACGGGCGATGCGGCGGGAAGCATGGACCTTGGCCATGAAGTCCGGGCTGGCGCTGACGGTGAACACGATGTCCACCTTGCGCTGCCCTTCCATCACCTCCTCCGCGTCCACCTTGTCCAGCACGCCGAGGTCTCGCAGCACCTCCACCGACTGGGACACCCGGCGCAGGAGATTGCGGGTAGTTTTCCACTCCGGCATGCCGGAGTCGCGGCGTATGCCGGTGGCAGTCATCTGTTGGACAGGCTGCCGGGCCACCGCGATCTCGTTGTGCAGCCGCTTCAGCAGCCAGCGCGCCACGGGGTCGCGCAGCTCCATCAGCGTTTCGTAATCCACCTGCATAAAGTCCAAAAGGCGTATGGCATCCGCCACCAGCGGGTTGAACTCTACGAAGCTGTCGAAGTCGTCTCCTTTGCGGCGCAGGCCCATGACGGGGAAGGCGGCCGAGGACAGCACGGGCGATCCCTTGGCGTCGAGGTCCTGGATCACCAGGCGGACCTCGTTCAGCAGCGTGATGGCTTCCCGGATCTCGGCGAAGCTGTAGGAGTGGCGGACACGGCTCAATTCGTCCCGGATCTCGCTGACGGTGAACGGGAAGCGGACCTTCACTCCATCATGCAGGCGCAACCGGGAGCGCTTACCGGCAATGCGCCGGATCACCTCCTCCACGATCTGCTCGCGCTCCCCGAGATAGCGGTCCACGATGGTGCCGTCGGCAGTGCGGACCTGGGTGGGCTTGAGGGTGATGCGGTAGTGGTTGGCGCCGAAGGTGAACTCGCGCTCGATCAGCTTGCGGCTGCCTTCGCCGCCCTCGCGCATGTCGAAGCAGAAGCGGGGGGCGATGTCGTAGAGCGCCACCATGTTGGTGCGGTCCGGCTCCGGCACTTCCCACAAGGCCAATTGAAGTGGGAAAAGCACGCCGGGGCTGCGCCGGGGGTCGGGTTTGCTCATCGGGGCCTCCTTTCAGCCAGGCTGGAGCAGGCGGGGAGATTCGTGCAAGCCCGGCGGGCCGTCCGGCAGGAGGTTTGCGATGCAGCGAGGAAGGTTTGCCGTGCGGGTGTGAAGGTTTGCGGTGCGGGCTTTGGGCGTGGCGACGGGCGCACCGGAAACCTCCCAATGCCCGCTCGGTAACTCCGCCGGGGCTGTCCCGCGCACTTGATGTGGCCGGCCGACGGCCATCGTGCAGTTGTTGCGGGATGCGCAACGACGCGGTTGTCCAGGGACTGCAGGAAGGGGTGCTGGGTGCCCGTCGCCCTGTAAGCCACGCCCTGCGCGGTTCGCAATGGCGGATGGCAGAAGCAAGGGCCTCGCCGGTGTCGAACGGGCGCTCACGCGCCCCTGCCCTGCACCGGAAACCTCCTGTTCCCGCTGGATCAGGGGCGGGGCGCACCGCAAACCTTCCATGGGGCCGCGAAAACATGAGGTGCGGCGCGGTGCGGTCTGGCACTTGGCAGGGCGAGCGGCCTGGGCAAGGGCACGGCGGGAGGTTTGCGGTGCAGGGCAGGGACACCCAGCGTGGAGTCCCGGCCAAGGCGCACCGGAAACCTCCTTCCTCGCATGGGCAACCTCCCGCGCCGCACCGCAGGGCACCTTCGCCGCACGGCAAACCTCCTTCGGTGCACCGCAAACCCCCTGCCGCCGCTTTGCCAAAGCGGCGGCGCGGCTGCTTTCTGCCGTCACGGGCGCGCTGCGCCCCTTGGATGGAAGGAACCCGCCATGACCGAAACGCTCCGAACCACGACGCGCTGGGGCCGGGTGCCCGCGTGGTGGCTGCTGCACCCGGGTGTGGACGCCGACCGCTTTTGCGTGCTGGCGGCCCTCGCCACCTATGCGGACGAGCATGGGGTGTGCGTCCCGTCCCAAGCCACCTTGGCGCAGCATTTGCGGCGCAGCCGGCCTTGGGTGAACCGGGTGGTGGCCCAGCTTGCCGCCGCCGGGTTTCTGGAGAAGACGGCGCGTTCGCGCGGCAACGGGGGCACCACCTCTTGCCTGTATCGCCTATGCCTAACGCCGCCGGATGGCACGGCACTGGATGCCGACGCCCCGCTTCTGCCCGAATCCGCCCAGGCCGCCCCTGATGCGGACGTGACAGGGCCTATGCCGCACACGGACACCCTCTGTCAGGCCGGTGACACGAATCAGCTCTATCCTGAACAAGACAACACGCCCGCCCCGCGCGCGGCGACGCCGATCCATGACACAGCCACCGAGGTTCCCCCAGACTGGGAGCCGAGCGCGGCGGATGCGACCGAGGCCCTGCGCCTATGCCCCGGAGCGGATCTACCCGCCCACACCGCCCACTTCCGTGCCCGCTGCCGTGCCCGCGGCTACCGCTACCGCGCCGGGCACCTGGGCGACGCCTGGCTGGCCTGGCTGCTGGAAGACTACGACGCCCCGTCCCGCCGGACCATGGGCCGCACGCCGCCCGGCCCGCTTCCCGCCGCGGAC
>CAXTUQ010000333.1:0-6943 GCA_964247405.1 uncultured Acetobacteraceae bacterium | reverse complement strand
GCGAATTGATGGGGGCGTCGAGCTTCTTTGGCGCGGCGGGCGGCCTGGCCGTGGCGCTGACCGCGGCGGCGGTGGCGCTCTACGCACTGCGGCTCGCGGCGCTCACCACGGGGCAGACCACCGGGTCGGGCCTGCCGCTGGAGTGGGGGTTCTATCCGATGGGCGCGGCCGGGGTGTGCATGGCGCTGTTCAGCCTGCATCGGCTGGCCGGGCTGCACGGGCGCGACCTGCTCGCCGGCGCCGCCGTGGTCGCCGCGGCCGCCGCCGTCCTGTTCGCCTGGAGCGTGCTCGTCGAGGAGCCGGACGCGGCGCTTGCCATGCTGGCGGGCTTCGTCGTCTGCCTCGTCGGCGGCATGCCCATCGGCTTCGTGCTGGCGCTGTCGGCCCTGCTGTTCCTTTGGATGGACGGCTCGCTGCCCGGCGTCATCTTTGCGCAGCAGCTTGCCCGCGGCATCGACAACTTCGTGCTGCTCGCCATCCCGTTCTTCATCCTTGTGGGCTACGTGATGGAGGCGAACGGCATGTCCGTCCGTATCATCGCGTTGCTGGAGCGGCTGGTGGGCCGGCTGCGCGGCGGGCTGGACGTGGTGATGGTGCTGGCGATGGTCGTGTTCTCCGGCATCTCGGGATCGAAGATGGCGGACGTGGCGGCGGTCGGCTCCGTGCTGATCCCGGCTGCCCGGCGGTCCCGGCAGGACCCGGGCCGCGCCGTCGCCCTCCTGGCCGCCTCCGCGGTGATGGCGGAGACCATCCCGCCGTGCATCAACCTGATCATCCTGGGCTTCGTCGCCAGCCTGTCCATCGGCGGGCTGTTCATGGCCGGGCTGGTGCCGGCGGCGCTGATGGCGGCGGCGCTCGTCGGCGTGTCCGTCCTGCGCGGGCGCGGCACGAGCCGGGCGGACTGGGACGCGGTACCCCGGCCGCCGTTGCGCGAGCTTTGGGGCGGCGGCGCGGTGGCGGTAGGCCTGCTCGTCATCATCTTCGGCGGCTTCCGGTCGGGCTTCGCGACGGCGACCGAGATTTCAGCGTTTGCCGCGGTTTACGCGCTGCTGGCCGGCGGGGTGGCGTTCCGGGAACTCGGCCCGCGCGCCGCGGCGCGGTGCTTCGTGCATGCGGCGACGCGCTCCGGCCTCGTGCTGTTCATCGTCGCGGCGGCGCAGGCGGTGGCGTTTACGCTCACCATCCAGCAGATCCCGCACGCGCTGGCGGAGGCGATGGTCGCGCTGTCCCGCGGCCATGGGACCTGGCTGTTCATGCTGCTCAGCATCGGCATCCTGGTGGTCATGGGATCGATGCTTGAAGGGGCGGCGGCGCTGATCATCTTCGGGCCGCTGCTGGTGCCGGTGGCGGCGCAGCTCGGCATCGCGCCGCTGCATTACGGGGTGGTGCTGGTGGTCGCCATGGGCATCGGCCTGTTCGCGCCGCCGCTTGGCCTCGGGCTGTACGGCGCCTGCCTGATCGGCGGCGTGCCGGTCGAGGCGACGGTGCGGCCCATGCTGGCCTACTTGTCCCTGCTGCTTGCCTGCCTGTTGGTGATCGCCTTCGTGCCCGCGCTCGCCTTGTGGCTGCCGCACGCGATGGGGTACTGACGTCCGGTTCGGGTGAGTCCCGTGATGCGGATGTGCGCCGGGATCAACGGCTTCAGCATCCTCCGTCGTCGGCGCTAGATTGCGTAGTCGAAGCTGGCGTAGGACAACTCGCGCAGGATCTCGTCCGCGCTGCGGGACGGGTCGCCCACGGACGCCCTTCGGACGATGCGGGCCGGCACCCCGGCGACGGTTGCGCCGGGCGGCACGGGGGTCAGCACGACGGAACCGGCCGCAATCCGCGCCTGCTCGCCAATCTCGATGTTGCCCAGGATCTTGGCCCCGGCGCCGATCATCACGCCGCGCCCGATCTTCGGATGGCGGTCGCCGGAGTCCTTCCCAGTGCCGCCCAGCGTGATGTCCTGCAGCAGCGAGACGTCGTCCCCGACCACCGCGGTCTCGCCCACCACCAGCCCGGTGGCGTGATCAAGGAATATGCCCTGGCCGATGCGCGCTGCCGGATGGATGTCCGTTTGGAAGACCTCCGATGTGCGGCTTTGCAAGTACAGCGCGAAGTCCCGCTCGCCATTTCCCCACAGCCAATGCGTCAGCCGGTGCGCCTGCAAGGCATGGAAGCCCTTGAAGTAGAGAAAAGGCTCGATCAGCCGTTCGCAGGCCGGGTCGCGGTCGAACACGGCGTTGATGTCGGCTTTGAGGCCCAGGCTGATTTCGGACGTGGCGCTGGCAGCGCGATGGAAGGCTTGCAGGATCAAGGGCTGCGAGATCACGTCGTTCTTCAGCCGGCCGGCGATGCGGTGGAACATCGCGGCTTCGAAGCTCGGCTGGTTGAGGATCGAGTCCAGAAACAGCGGCGCCAGCATGGGCGAACGGGCATAGGCCTGCTCAGCTTCCAGCCGCAGTTGGCGCCATAGCGCGTCCGAAAAGGCGATGTCGTTTTCTGGCGCGACCAGCGTCAGATGGCTCAGCCTCGAATGCAATACCATGAAGTCTTGTCGCCCCAAATGTCCGGCCGTCGCGTCCGGACGGCAAAATCAAACGCCGTGATGTCGTTTCCCGCCACGACAGTTGACGGTCAGCGCACGGCCCAACAAGGGGCCTGGCCCCGAAAACTTTCGGGATGGCGGCCCCTGGTCGTTTCAGCCGTGCGCCCTCTCTCAGCGCATATGGTGCACCGGCCCCTGGCCAACCACCGGCGTCGGGATGCCCTCCATCCGCGCCTTGATCTGCAACGCGAGATACAACGAGTAATGCCGCGACTGGTGCAGGTTGCCGCCGTGGAACCACAGGCCGGGCTGCGCGGTCGGCTTCCACAGGTTGCGCAGCTCGCCCTCCCAAGGGCCGGGGTCCTTCGTGGTGCCGGACCCCAGGCCCCAGCACTTGCCGACCCGATCCGCCACCTCCTGCGAGACAAGCTTCGCCACCCAGCCGTTCATCGAGCCATAGCCGGTGGCATAGACGATCAGGTCCGCTGGCAGCTCGCTGCCGTCGCTGAGCCGGACCCCATGCTCGGTGATCTCCACGATATCCATGCCGCTCCGCAGCTTGATGCGCCCGTCCGCCACCATTTCCGACGCGCCCACGTCGATGTAGTAGCCGGAGCCGCGGCGCAGGTACTTCATGAACAGGCCGGAGCCGTCGTCGCCCCAGTCGTGCATGAACCCGGCCTTTTCCAGCGCCGCGTAGAACGGCGCGTCCTGCTCGGCAATCTTCTGGTACGCCGGGATCTGGAACTCGTGCATGATGCGGTACGGGATGGAGGCGAAGGTCATGTCCGCCTTGTCCGTCGTCATGCCGGACGCCACGGCTTCCTCCGAGTACAGGCTGCCCAGCCCGTGCTGCATAAGCGTGTCGGACTTCACGACGTGGGTGGAGGACCGCTACACCATGGTGACGTCGGCCCCGTTCTCCCAAAGGTCCGCGCAGATGTCGTGCGCCGAGTTGTTGGAGCCGATCACCACGCACCGCTTGCCGGCCCACTCGGCGCCGCCGGGGTGGCGGCTGCTGTGGTGCTGGGTGCCTCCGAACCGGTCCATGCCGGGATAGTCCGGCAGGTTCGGCACGCCGGACACGCCGGTGGCCATGACCAGGTGCTTCGGGCGCAGCGTGACCGGCTGGCCGTCGCGGACCACCTCGACCACCCATTCGCCCTCGGCCTCGTCGTAGCGCGCGCTGCTGGCCTCGGTGCGTGTCCAGTAGTTCAGCTCCATCACCTTGGCGTACATCTCCAGCCAGTCGCCGATCTTGTCCTTGGGCGAGAACACCGGCCAATGGTCGGGGAACGGCAAGTAGGGCAGGTGGTCGTACCAGACCGGGTCGTGCAGGCAGAGCGACTTGTAGCGGTTGCGCCAGGCGTCGCCGGGCCGGTCGTTCTTGTCGATGATGATGGCGGGCACGCCGAGCCGCCGCAGCCGCGCGCCCAGGCCGATGCCGCCTTGCCCGCCGCCGACCACCAGCACGTAGGGCTGGACGGCGTACCCTAGCTCGGCCTCCTCCTTCGTCCGGCGCTCCGCCCAGCTTTGGCGGCCCAGCGTGCTGCCGTGCTCGGCGCCCATCTCCCGGGTGGCACCGCGGCGCTCCTCATGGCCTTTCAGCTCGGTGATCGCGGTCAGCAGCGTCCAGCACTTGCCGTCCTTCAACCGCACGTGCCCGCGTCCACGGGCCGTCTCCGTTTCAAAGCCGATCCACGCCTCGATCACGCCGTCAGCGCTGCTCGCCTCGCCCTCTACCACCCAACCGCTCGGCCGGGTGCGCGGCAACGAGTCCCGCAGCATGGCGGCGATGGCGTCCCGCCCCTCGAAGGTCACGACGTTCCAACTGAAGGCCACGAGGTCCCGCCAGAAGCAGGTCTCGGCGAACTGCCCGGCGGCCTCCTCCGCGTCGCCCCGCGACAGGGCGTCCGCGAACCCGGAAAGCCAGAGCGACGCCTTCTGCGACGCCGATTGGTCGAGCATGTCCCGCATCCTCCATTCGCATTCTTGTTGCCCACAGGCTATCGAGGGCACCGTCCGCCCGTCAACGAAGGATCACCCCCATGGCAGCAGTTTACCCAGACCTGGCCGGCAAAACCGTGCTCGTCACCGGCGGCGCGTCCGGGATCGGCGAGGCCATCGTCCGCCGCTTCGCGGCCCAGGGATCGCAGGTCGGCTTCCTCGACATCAAGGACGCGGAGGGCCGCGCCTTGGCCGAGGAGCTGGGGCCGACCGTGCGCTATGCCCATGCCGACCTGACCGACATCGCGCAACTGCGCGCCGCCGTCGCCGGGCTGCGCGACGCGATGGGGCCGATCACCGTGCTGGTGAACAACGCCGCCCATGACGAGCGTCACCGCACGGAGGACGTGACCCCCGAGTACTGGGACAACCGCGTCGCGGTGAACCTGCGCCACCAGTTCTTCGCCGCGCAAGCCGTGCTGCCGGACATGAAGGCGGCAGGCCGCGGCGCCATCGTCAACTTCGGCTCCGTGTCCTGGATGGTCGGACAGGGCGGCATGGCGGCGTACACCGCCTGCAAGAGCGCCGTGCTCGGCCTCACCCGCTCGCTCGCCCGGGACTTCGGGCCGGACAACATCCGGGTCAACGCCATCGCCCCCGGCTGGATCATGACCCGGCGGCAAAAGGAGCTGTGGCTCACCCCGGAGGGCGAGCGGGAGCTGATGGACCGCCAATGCCTGAAGCGCCAGCTCGTGCCGGACGAGATCGCCCGCGTCACCCTGTTCCTGGCGTCGGAGGAGGCGTCGGCCTGCACGAACCAGCATTACGTGGTGGATGGCGGCTGGGTGTGACGCTGGGTGAGGCGCTGAGTAAGGCGGGGGCCTTCCCATCCGCGGCGGCCTGTTGCTAACGTGCACCGGAGGGGTGGCTCAGACCCCAAGAAAGAAAATTCGGGAACGTTCGCGGAGTTTCGCTCATGAATCGTCGTCAGTTCAATGTTGGCCTGGCTGGAGCCGGCCTCGCCGCGGCCGGCCTCGCCGCCGGCGCGCGCCCGGCGGCGGCGCAGCAGAAGAAGCTGCTCGCCTTCGTCGTCAACGTGTCGGCGGACTTCTGGACCATCGCGCGCCGGGGCATCGAGAAGGCGAACAAGGAGCATCCCGAGTACGAGATGCAGATGATCATCCCCGCCCAGGCCAGCGCTGCCGACCAGCGCCGCATCTTGGACGAGCTGATCGCGCGGCAGGCTGCGGGCATCGCCATCTCCGCCATCAACCCGGCCAGCTCCACGGACGCGCTGAACCGCGCGGCGTCGCAGGCGCTGCTGTTCACCACCGACAGCGACGCGCCGGCCAGCAACCGGGTGGTGTACATCGGCACCGACAACGTCGATGCCGGCCGGGTCGCGGGCGCGCAGATGAAGAAGGCGCTGCCCAAGGGCGGCAAGGCCATGCTGTTCGTCGGCACCATGGACGCCGACAACGCCCGCGAACGGGTGCAGGGCATCCGCGAGGCGCTGGCCGGCGGCAACATCGAAATCATCGACATCCGCACCGACGACAGCGACTTCGCCCGCGCCAAGCGCAACGCGGAGGACACGCTGTCCCGCTACGCCGACCTCGGCCTGATGGTGGGCCTGTGGGCCTACAACACGCCGCAGATCTACCAGGCGGTGAAGCAGGCCGGGCGCGAGAAGACCGTGCAGATCGTGGGCTTCGACGAGGACGCGCTGACGCTGCGCGGCGTGGCCGACGGCACCATCCACTCCACCGTGGTGCAGCAGCCGTTCGAGTTCGGCTACCAGTCCATGGTGGGCATGGTCCGCTACCTCGGCGGCGACAAGTCGTGGATTCCCGCCAACAAGCAGATCATCGTGCCGACCCGCGTGATCGACAGCAGCAACGTGGCGGAGTTCCAGGGCTTCATGAAGCAGATCCTGCGTCCGAGCTGATCGGGTGGACGCATCGCCTCTCGAACTCCCCACGCTTCTGGAGCTTGACGGCATCAGCAAGAGCTATCCGGGCGTCAAGGCGCTGGACGGCGTGTCGCTCCGGCTCGGCCGGGGCGAGGTGCTCGGGTTGATCGGCGAGAACGGCGCCGGCAAGAGCACGCTGATGCGCGTGCTGGGCGGCGTCGTGCGTCCGGACGCCGGGCGCATCGGCCTGGGCGGGCGCGGCCGTACGCACCTGACGGTGGCGGAAGCGCAGGCGGAGGGCGTCGCCTTTGTGCACCAGGAGCTGTCGATGTTCGACAACCTGGACGCTGCCGGCAACGTGCTGATCGGGCGGGAAAGCCTGCGGGCCGGGCCGCTGCGCCTGGTGGATCGCCGGGCCTGCCGGGCGCGCGTGGCGCCGCTGCTGGAACGGCTGGGTGCGGATTTCGGGCCGGACGCCCCGGTGGCCCGGCGGTCCATCGCGCAGCGGCAGTTGGTCGAGCTCGCCCGGGCGCTTTCGGTGGCCGCCCCCAGCA
>CAXTUQ010000332.1:0-6948 GCA_964247405.1 uncultured Acetobacteraceae bacterium | reverse complement strand
GCCTCGCCCTGCTGCAATAGGTGGCCCAGTGCTGGGTCTCGTAGCTGTCCGCCTTGAGCACCACCCGCGCGCGCCCGGCGTGCTCGGCAAACCAGGCCGCCTGCGCCGAAAGGTCGCGGTCGTCGAGCAGGGTGATGAGGTGGTGCCCGGCGCAGCCTTCGTCCAGGTCCGGCTCGCCGTGGCGCGCCAGGTAGGCCAGGCAGGCGTAAAGGCCGAAGGCGAGGACGCCGACGCTGCGCACCACCACGTCATGGTCCTCGAAGCGGCGCAGCCGCACGGCAACGTCGGCGTCGCGGGTCGCAAGCGGCTCGCCCGGCAGGTCGGGCAAGGCCTCGATCAGGATGCCGGGATGGCGGGCGTGCAGCGCCGCGAAGCTGGGCGCAAGCAGGTGGCTGGTGAGCATCTGTGAGCTGGTGACGCGCACCAGGCCCTCAAGACGGGCGTCGTGCCCGGCCACGACGCGCTCGGCCTGGATCGCCTCGGCCTCGACCCGTTCGACGTGGGCGCGGATGCTTTCGCCCGCCAGGGTCAGCACGTAGCCTTCCGTGGTGCGGCGCAGCAGACGCACGCCCATGCCTGCCTGCAACGAGGCCAGCCGGCGGCCGACCGTGGATTGCGTGACGTGCAGGTGCTTGGCAGCCGCAGCCAGGGTGCGGTGCCTCGCCACCGCCAGGAAGAACCGCAAGTCGTCCGAATCCAGCATCGCATCCCCGTGCGTTCGTGCACGACCCTGACCCAGAAACGCTTCTATCCCCAAGAGGCCGGAGACGTGCAAGGTCCGGGCATGCAAAGTCCTCCTTGCCCCATGCGGCCGCGGACGGCCCGCCCGGCGCCCGCATCGGGGGCCGGGCCAGGCCGGCCGCGCCCCCGGCCGCGCGGCGCACGCGGCGCGGCCGCACCGTCGCCGCCGGCCGGTTCACCCACATGAACTACATGCGCGACCTGCCGCCGCTGCCGGTCGAGGCGGCATTCGGCACGTCGGACGACCCGCCGGTCGCAACCCCGTCCGAGGCCTTGCTCGCGGCTCTCGGCTCCTGCCTGAGCGCGCACATCCACGCCGACGCCGCGTCCGGCAACATCGCCGTCCATGGCCTCGAGCTGGAGGTCGAGGCCGACGTCGCGGCCAGCCCCATGTGGGACCCGCGCGGCCAAGGGCCGGGCGCGGTCGGCTTCGAGACGATCCGCGTTTCCGTGCATATCCGTGCGGACGCGCCGATCGAGACGCTGCGCGCGCTGGTCGCCCACGCCGTGCTCTGGTCGCCGGTGGGCAACACCCTGCACGACCCGGTCGATCTCGACGTGACCGTGGTCGGCCCGGCCGGCGTCCCGGCATGACCCGCCCGGACCTCCTTCCCGGCGCCGCGGCGGGCGCCATGCCGCCCCAGATGCCGCCCCTGGGCCGGGTCCCGTGGGACGGAGGCGCCCCCGTCCATGACCGGCGCGCCCTGATGGCGGCCGTCAAGCCGTTCCAGGCGCCGTCGCTGTGGCGCAGCCTGTGGCAGTTCGCGTCCACGTTCCTCGCGTTCGTGGCCGTGAACGCCGCCATGTATGCGAGTTTCCGCGTTTCCGCCTGGCTCGTCCTGGCGCTGGCGGTCCCGGCCGCCGGGCTGATGGTGCGGCTGTTCATCATCCAGCACGACTGCGGGCACGGGTCGTTCTTCCGCTCGCGCCGCGCGAACGACCTGCTCGGCCGCTTCTGCGGCGCGTTCACCTTCACGCCCTACGCGTTCTGGCGCCGCCAGCACGCCCAGCACCACGCCTGCTTCAACAACCTCGACCGGCGGGACACCGGCGTGGACCTTTACTCGACGTGCGCGACGCTGCGGGAATACGAGGCGCTGTCCCCGGCGCGGCGCTGGCGGTACCGGGTGTCCCGCCATCCCGTCGTCACGCAGTTCCTGCTGCCGCCGCTCGTGTTCCTGGTGGTCTATCGCCTGCCGTTCGACGCCCCGGGGGCGTCATGGCGGCGGGAGCGCAGAAGCGTCCACCTCACGAACGCCGCGATCATCGGGATGCTGGGGGTGCTGGCGGCGGTGTTCGGCGTTTGGCCGGTGGCGCTGGTCCAGCTCTCCACCCTGGCGCTCGCCTCGGTCGTCGGCGTCTGGCTGTTCTCCGTGCAGCACCGCTTCGAGGAGGCGCAATGGGCGCGCCAGGATCACTGGGACCCGGTGCGGGCCTCGCTGGAGGGCAGCTCATGCCTGGCGCTGCCGCGGGTGCTGCAATGGTTCACCGGCAACATCGGCTTCCACCACATCCACCACCTGTCGGCCCGCGTGCCGAACTACCGGCTGCAAGCGTGCCACGAGGCGCACGCGGTTCTGCGCGAGGGGGTCGCCACGCTCACCCTGCGCGAGGCGCTGGCCGCGCCCTGCTACGCGCTGTGGGATGAGGAGCAGGAACGGATGGTGCGCTTCCCCGCGGCGCGGTCGCGCCTGCCCTGAAGCGCGCCACGCGAGTCCGGCTCGGCCCGCCGTTTCGGTGATGCGGCACGCCTGTTCATCTCATCTGCCCAACACAACAGATGGGGCCGTTTCGGCAAATCGTCAGGTCAACGAGCAACAAAGGAACACCAGTCATGAAAACGCTGCCAGTCGTGAAAATGCTGATCGTGGCATTCGCCACCTTGGGCGCCGCTCAGGCCCTTGCGCAAAATGGGCTGACCACCACTCAAAGCCCTCCTTCCGGAAACTCAAGCCAGTCAACGCCCAACACGACGAACAGCCTGCCGCTTGGCGCAGGCACGGAACGACCGACACAGCAGCCAGGGTCCACGGTCGGAACCGCAACGGCCCCGCAACCCCCGGCGAGAGCGCGCCGTCCGGTCGCGCGGGCACGGACGCGGCCTCATCACACGGGCACGGCCTCATCACCAGTGACGCAATGAGGTGACGTTTGGCTGGCGCGGCAACAGCGCCGCGCCAGCCACGTCGTTCTTCCGGTCAGCCTCCCCGCGCTCCCAAGGCCGGTCCGCGCGCGGCCCAGGCGGTGCGCAGTCCTACCACATGTAGCCAAGCTGCTTCGCGCCGGCCATTCCGGCTTTCCGCAGCAGGGTCCGCGACACGCGGCGCCCGTGGAACACGGTGGCGGCCGACGGGCCGACCAGCACGATGTCCTCGCCGCGCTTGACCGCGCGCACGATCCGCGCGCCGACCAGCGACGGGTGCGCGCCCTTCGTGCTGTATTGCCGATCAAGCCGGTCCATGGCCGCCTTGGGCACGCTCGGCGCCACCCCGCGGGGGTTGCGGACGATCGGCGTGTTGATGACGCCGGGGCACACGGCCGTGACGCCGACGTCCGTTTGCGCCAGCTCCATCGCGAGCGCATCCGAAAGCCCCATCACCGCGTGCTTCGAGGCGGAATAGGCGCTGAGGTTCGGGACCGGGCTGAGGCCCGCGGCGGATGCGACGTTGACCAGGTGCCGCGGGCCGCCTGCGGCAAGCATCGCGGGCAGGAACGCCCGGGTAACATGGACGACCCCCATCAGGTTCACGCCCATCACGTGGGTCCAGGCTTCCAGCGGCGTGTCCAGGAACGGGCCGAAGAAGCCGACCCCGGCGTTGTTCACCACCACGTCCGGCGTCCCGGCATCGGCCATCGCCCTCCTTGCGAGCGCCTCGACCGCGCCGGCGTCCGCCACGTCGCACCCGAGGGCGACGCAGCGGCGGCCCGCTTCCCCGACCAGCCGCGACGTGTCCGCCAGCCGCGCCTCGTCGAGGTCAACCGCCAGGATGTTGGCGCCGTCCCGGGCGAAGGCGAGCGCCGTTTCGTGGCCGATGCCCGACGCGGCGCCCGTGACCAGGACCCATCGTCCGCTCAAATCGTTCAGTGCCATGCTTCCGTGACCTTTCCTAGAATGATGAGCTGAGCGCCGGCTTCACCGGTTGGCGGCATGCCGCCCCGCCGCAGCCAGCCTGAACCCGGCGATGGCGCCTGCCCTGTCCACCCTCCCTTTACACTGCGGCATCCATGACCCGCCGCGTCGCTCAATCCGCCTCTCGACGTTGGTCGCATCGGAGGGGGGCGACATCGGACTCGGTCATGAAGGCCGAGCGGATGTCGCCCTCCAGCAGCGGCGCGAGCCACCGGGCCTTTTGCGGCTCGGTGCCATGCAGATCCAGCGTTTCCATGTTGCCGGTGCCGGGCACCGAGCAGTTGAACACCTCCGACGACCAATGGACCCGGCCCATGATCTCCGCCAGCGGCGCGTATTCAAGGTTGGTCAGCCCGGCGCCGCGTCTGCTGTGCGCGAGGAACAGGTTCCATAACCCGTCGCGCTTGGCGGCCTCCAGTTCCTGCACGACCGGCACCGGCTGCCAGCGGTCCGCGGCGCCGGCGAATGCCGACGATGCCGCCGGGCACGACGTCCTGGCGGTTCCGCAAGGCGCTGGCGAACTGGCTGACCCGGCCCCCGAACTCGGCATAGGTAAGCGGCGGAGGTCGCGGTAAGCGATCTTCTGGTCCCGCGCCTGCACCAGCGCGTTGCGCAGAAGCTGCTTGATGAGCAGGGGGTAGGCATAGGCCCCCTCGGTCACGGCGGTCAACCTTCCCAACCGGTCCTCCTCATGCCTGCCGCCGGTTCGGTTCGCCGCGGTGACGTGGATCACGCCGGGGCGGTCCAACGCCCACGGCGACGCCCATAGCCCTTGCCGCGCCAACCTGCTACGTTTCTCAAAAGAAGGGAAAAAAGAGGATGTCCATGCTTGAGGCACCGGCAGAGGCGTTCGGGACGCACCCGGCGGGCGACGAGGCGGCCATCCAGGCCCTGCACGCGGCAGTCGAGGCGCAGCGCGCCGCCTTCCACGCGGACCGCTATCCCAGCCTGGAGGAACGCCAGGCGCGGGTCGGCAAGATCGTGGGGATGCTGCTCAAGTACCGCGAACGCATCCGCGCCGCGCTGAACGAGGATTTCGGCTCCCACCCCCCGGCGGCGTCCGACCTCATCGAAGTGCTGGGTCCCGTCGCGCGGGCGCAATACGTCCTGGGCAAGCTCGAGGAGTGGATGCGGCCCATGGCGCGCGAAGCCGATCCCGCCATGCTGGGCACGGCGCAGGCCTATATCCAAAGCCAGCCCAAGGGCGTGGTCGGCAACATCGTGCCCTGGAACTTCCCCTTCGACCTGTCTGTCGGTCCGATGATCGAGATGCTGGCCGCGGGCAACCGGGTGATCGTCAAGCCGTCCGAGTACACGCCCGCCTCCGCCGTGCTGCTGCGCGAGATGGCGGAGGCCACGTTCGACCCGACGCTGGTTTACGTCGCGGTGGGCGGCCTGGACCTGGCCCGCGCCTTTTCGGACGTGCCCTGGAACCACCTCCTTTACACCGGCAGCCCGGGCGTCGGCCGGGAGGTCATGCAAGCGGCGGCGCGCAACCTGACGCCCGTGACGCTTGAGCTGGGCGGCGAGTGCCCGGCCCTGCTGACGCCGGGTTCGGTCAACACGGCCAACGTTGAATCCGTCCTCGGCACGAAGACGGTCAAGAACGGGCAGATGTGCATTTCCGTGGACTACTGCCTCGTCCCCCGGCCCGACCTGGACCGCTTCGTGGGCCTGGCCCGGGAGTTCATGCAGCGGATGCCGAACTACTCGCAAACCGATGACTGCACCGGCATCATCTCGCTCCGCCACATGGACCGCATCACCGACATGCTGAACGAGGCGCGGGACCGGCAAAGCCAGATCGTGGAACTGGAGCCGAACGGCCGGGCCAACCGCGAAACGCGCCGCATGCCCATCTCCCTCGTAGTCGATCCGGCGCCCGACCTGCGCATCATGAAGGAGGAGATCTTCGGTCCGATCCTGCCGGTCGTGCCGTATGACGACGTGGAGGAGGCGGTCGCGGCCATCAACGCCGGGGAGCGCCCGCTCGGCTTCTACGTCTTCGGCGACGACAAGGACGGCGTGGACCGCATCCTCAGCCAGGTCGTCTCGGGCGGCGCTGCGGTCAACACCTGCGCCCTCCAGGGCGCCCTGTCCTCCCTGGCGTTCGGCGGCGTCGGCATGAGCGGCATGGGGCGGCACCACGGGGTGGAAGGGTTCCGGGAGTTCTCCAACCAGCGCGGCGTGGTGGTGCGCGGCACGGGGGACCACGTCGATGCCTTCTATGCCCCGTACGCGAAGGCGGCGGCGCTCGTCGCGTCCGCGCTGGGCTGACGGTTTGACGCGCAGCTCAGGCTTGGGAGGACATGCCGCCTGATGGTCAAAGCCGCGCTAAGACGACCAGTTCTCGCGGAAGTCGGCATGCAGGGTCAGCCCGCCGTCCACAAACAGGGTCTGCCCCGTGACGTAGGCCGCGTCGGCCGAGGCCAGGAAAGCGAAGCAGGCCGCGACCTCCGACGCTTCCGCGCTGCGCCCGAGCGGGATGTGCCGCTCGACCGCGCCGCGCGCCGCCGGGTCGTCGGCCCATTCGGCATTCATCGGGGTGAGGGTCGCCCCCGGTGCCACCGCGTTGACGCGAATGCCGCGGCCCGCGAATTCCAAAGCCAGGGTGCGCGTCACGTTGCCGATGGCGCCCTTGCTGGCGGCGTAGCCGAGGTAGCCGGGCTTCGGGACCGTTTCGTGCACCGAGGAGTTGTTCAGCACCACGCCGCGCCCTTGCGTCAGGAAGTGCCGGATCGCGGCGCGGGCGCACAGCACGGCGCCGCGCAGGTTGACCGCCAGCACGCGGTCGAAATCGGCGATGTCCAGCGTATCGCTCGCCCCCGGGATCTGCATTCCGGCATTGTTCACCAGCACGTCCAGCCCACCCAGCCCGGCGATGGCGCCCGCCACGAACTGCTCCACCGCCAATTCGTCCGCCACGTTGCCCGGCACGGCGCAGTGCGGCCCGGCGGCGACGGGCGGCAGCGAGGCGAGGGCCGCAGCCAACGCCGGCCCGTCGTCACGGTCGTTGAGCGGGGCACGCGCGCCCTCCTCCGCGCCGCGCCGGGGGGTGGGCGGCCCGGGCGCGTGCG
>CAXTUQ010000331.1:0-6966 GCA_964247405.1 uncultured Acetobacteraceae bacterium | reverse complement strand
GGCGCCCGGCGCGCGCTCCGGCCGCGTCGTGCCCGGCGGCGGCACGGACGGCCCGGCAAAGGCGCGGACGACCTGGTAGAAAGTCTCGGCCGCGCCCCAGTTCTCCTTCTTCTGGTAGGACGGCAATTCCAGCGCCACGACGGGCACCGGCAGGCCCAGCGCGCGGGCGAGGCCGCCGGGGTCGTCCTGGATCAGCTCCGCGGTGCAGGAGGCCCCCACCAGCAGCGCCTGCGGCTGGAACCGGGCATGGGCGTCGCGTACGGCGTCCTTGAACAGTTCCGCCGTGTCGCCGCCGAGGTCGCGGGCCTGGAACGTCGTGTAGGTCACGGGCGGGCGCTTCTGCTGCCGCTCGATCATGGTGAACAGCAGGTCGGCGTAGGTGTCGCCCTGCGGCGCGTGCAGCACGTAGTGCACGCCCTCCATCGCCGTCGCGATCCGCATGGCCCCGACGTGCGGCGGCCCCTCGTAGGTCCAGAGCGTGAGCTGCATGGCCTAAACCCTCAGCCGCAGGCGGCGGTTGAGCGGGCGGGCGAACAGCTCGGCGAGGTCTGCGGCCTGGTCATAGCCCTGGATGGGCGTGAACAGCAGCTCGATGGACCACTTGGTGCCGATGCCCTCCGCCTCCAGCGGGTTGGCGAGGCCGAGGCCGCACACCACCAGGTCCGGGCGCGCCGCCCGGGCGCGGTCAAGCTGGCGGTCCACGTCCTGCCCCTCGCTCAGCGCGGTGCCGGCGGGGAGCAGCGCCAGTTCCTCGGCCAGATGCTGGCGGTGCAGATAGGGCGTGCCGACCTCGACGAGCCGCATGTCCATCTCGCGAGCGAGGAACCGGGCGAGCGGGATTTCAAGCTGGCTGTCGGGAAAGAAGAAAACGCTTTTGCCGGCAAGCTGCTCCCGGTGCCGGGCGAGGGCCTGGCGGGCGCGGCGGAGGGGCGCCTCTGTCACGGCCTCGAACCGCTCGGGCGGCACGCCCCAGGCATCGGCGGCGGCCCGCAGCCAAGCGGTCGTGCCCTCGGCGCCGAGCGGGAAGGGGGCGGGAAGGCGGACGGCGCCGCGCGCCTCAAGCGCCCGGGCCGTGTCGGCGAGGAACGGCTGGGCGAGCAGATAGCGCGTGCCCGGCCCGACCGGCGGCAAAGCGAGCGCGCTGCGCGGCGGCATGAACCGCACGTCCGCAATCCCCATGCCTTCCAGCAGGCGGCGAAGCTGGTCCTCGACGACCTCCGCCAAAGCGCCGACCACCAGCAGGCTCTGCCCGGCGCCCGGCGCTTCCCGCGGCAGGATCGGCACCAGCGAGGTGAGGCAGGCGTCCTCGCCTTGGGTGAACGTCGTCTCGATCCCGCTGCCGCTGTAGTTCAAGACGCGGACCTGCGGCATGTGCGTCGCCGACAGCCGCTCGGCGGCGCGGGACAGGTCGAGCTTGATGACCTCGGACGGGCAGGAGCCGACCAGGAACAGCAGGCGGATTTCCGGACGCCGGGCCAGAAGCTGGTCCACGACGCGGTCCAGCTCGTCGTTGGCGTCGGCCATGCCGGCCAGGTCGCGCTCGTCGATGATGGCGGTGGCGAAGCGCGGCTCGGCGAAGATCATGACGCCGGCCGCCGACTGGATCAGGTGGGCGCAGGTGCGGGAGCCGACGACCAGGAAGAAGGCGTCCTGGATCTTGCGATGCAGCCAGATGATCCCGGTAAGGCCGCAGAACACCTCGCGCTGGCCCCGCTCCCGCAGCACGGGCGCATCGCCGCAGCCGAGTGCCGTGGCAGCGCTCACGAGGTCAGGCCCATGCCCGCGGCGTGCCAGCCATCGTTTTGGAGTCGCGCGGCCCGCAGCTTCAGGATGAATTGCCCAGCGTTGATCACGTAGGCGGCGTAGGCCGCCAGCGCCAGCAGCATCAGCCCGTGGGCGTCAAGCGCCCCTGACAGCAGCGCCAGGAGGTAGGCGGTGTGCAGCGCCAGCACCAGCATGGAGAACACGTCCTCCCAGTAGAAGGCCGGGGCGAACAGGTAGCGGCCGAACACCTCCCGCTCCCAGATGCAGCCGGTGATCATGATGGCGTAAAGGCAGAGCGTCTTGGCCACGACGGACGCGGTGGCGGCGTGCTCGCCCAGCCCGGTGCTGAGATAGCGGGACACCAGGCACAGGCTGATGAGGAACACGACGAACTGGGCGGGGGCGAGCACGCCCTGCACCACCGTCCAGGGCGAGGCGTCGCGGCGCCGGCGCTCGTCCGGCGTGTAAAGCGCGCGGCGAGTCGGCTGGCGGAGGGCCGGGCTGATGCTCCGGCCGGCGGCACCACCCCACGGGCTGCAATCCAGCGAGTCCACGAGGCGTCCGATGAGCTGAGTAAACATCGCTTGACAATGCCCTCCTTAGAAGGTGCGCTAACCCGGTGCAGCCGGGCGAGACGCCCGCTGCCTGGCCATCGCGACCGTAAGCGCGCCATGGGGCGCAAGCGTAAAAACCGAACGGCTTCAGGCCGCGCCGTGACTTTCTTCCACTTCTTCGATCCCGTGTTGGTCCGGGATTGCGTGTTGAACCAACGCTAAAGCCGGGCGGGGCAATGTGTCAAGCAGGCGTTACGTAAATCAAGCTTGACACTCAATGTCAGGCCGCTTCAACTAGGGAGAGACGCAAGATGACGGGATTGATGGGACATCCGCTCGCCATTCAGGATTTCCGGACCGAGGCCGACGCGCTGGGCGCGGCCAGCCGGCAGTCCGTGCGGCTGCCCCCGGCCCGGCAGGATGCCGAGCGGCGCCGGGCCATCCTGACCCGCACGGTGGAGCTGGATGTCATCCCGCGCCTGCTGATCGCACATCCCCGGCCGGCGGCGCCGGCGGGGGCGGACCTGCTGGTGACGACCACGCATGTCGCCGACCTCGTCGGCCTCGTGCTGTCGCGCGGCGAGCCGGAGGCGGTCGCGTTCGTCGCGGCCATGCACGAGGAGGGCGCCGCGGCCGAGTCGCTCTACCTGGACCTGCTCGCCCCTGCGGCCCGGCGCCTGGGGGAGTTGTGGGAGGACGACACCTGCGACTTCACCGAGGTCACCATCGGCCTGTGGCGGCTGCAGAACGCGATGCGGGAACTCAGCCCGAGCTTCCTGCGCTCCGCGAACCCCCGCAGCAACGGCCCGCGGGTGCTCCTGGTGCCGCTGCCGGGGGAGGACCACACCTTCGGCTTGTCGATGGTCTATGAGTTCTTCCGCCGGGCCGGCTGGAATGCCTGGAGCGGCCCAGTCGAATCGAGCGCCGACCTGCGCGGCCTGGTGCGGCACGAGTGGGTCGAGGTGATCGGCTTCTCGCTCGCCTGCGACGAGAAGCTGGACGCCGTGCGAACCGAGATCCGCTCGGTGCGCCGCGCTTCGATGAACCCCGGCCTGGCCGTCCTGGTGGGCGGTCCCGGCTTCACCGCCAACCCGTTGCTTGCGGCCGAAGTGGGCGCGGACGGCACGGCAACCGACGGGCGACAAGCGGTGCTGCAAGCGCAGGCGCTGGTTAACCTGGCGACCAAGCGTCGATAACGGCCGGTCCCCCACGTAACGGATCTGCCGCCTCGGCGACGACGACCTGCATGCCCCTGTCGGCATGCGGCAACGAGACTAGGGCTGGGGGCGGGGAGAGGCGTGCACTGGGGGATCTCGGCACTCGTGAAGACTTTCGTATCACCGCAGACGTCGCTGGGGGACCTCGACGCCGGTTCGGCCGCGTCGCTCATTGCGGCGTCGTCCGACGTGACCCTGATCGTCGATGCGGACGGCACGATCCGCGACACGGCCTTTCAAAGTGCCGAGCTGCTGGACGAGCTGAACGAGAGCGCCCAATGGGTCGGCCGACCCATGGCGGAAACCGTGGCGCCGGACAGCCGGCCGAAGGTCGAGGCCCTGCTGCGGGAAGCGGCGACGGCGTCCGAGCCGAAGTGGCGGCACATCAACCACATCACCCCCGAGGGCCGCTCCGTGCCGGTGCTGTATTGCGCCGTGCAGGTCGGTGGGGAGGGCCGCATGGTGGTGTTCGGCCGTGACCTGCGCGTCATGTCCGCCTTGCAGCAGCGCCTGATGAACGCGCAGCAGTCGATGGAGCGCGACTATTCCAAGCTGCGCGACGTGGAGATGCGCTACCGCCTGCTGTTCCAGTTGTCTTCGGAAGCCGTGCTGATCCTCGATCCCGTCAAGGGGCGCGTGCTGGAAGCGAACGCGGCGGCGCAGGGCTTGTTCGGCGCCGGGTCCGACGACGTGGTCGGCCGCGCGATGGCCGATATCTTCGGTGCCGACAGCCTGCTGACGCTGCAAGGCCACCTCGCGGCCATCCGCGCCGGCGCCCGGCCGGAAGATACGCCGGCCCGGCTGGCGCGCGGCGACCAGCCGGTGACGGTCAAGGTGTCGCTGTTCCGCCAGGAGAACGCGGCGCTGTTCCTGATGCGGATTTCTCCCAAGGCCTCCGCCGTGCCGGCGCTGCCGGACGTGAAGACCAAGCTGCTCCGCGCGGTGGAAAGCGCGCCGGACGGCTTCGTGGTGACGGACCACCACGGCGCGATCATCACCGCCAACGCCGCGTTCCTGGATATGGCGCAGGTGCTGGACGAGCACCAGGCGCGCGGCCAGCCGCTCGACCGCTGGGTGGGCGCCAGCGGCGTGGACCTGGACGTGCTGACGGCGAACCTGCGCGACCGCGGCTCCGTGCGGTTCTTCACCACGACGATGCGCGGCGAGGCGGGAACGGTGGCGCAGGTCGAGATCTCGGCGGTGGCGGTCCGCAACGGCGGGCAGCCGTCATACGGCTACGCGATCCGCAACGTCGGGCCGCGGCTGCACATGGACACCCGCGCCGCCCGGCAGTTGCCGCGCTCGGTGGAGCAACTGACCGAGCTGATCGGCCGGGTGTCGCTGAAGGAGCTGGTGCGGGAAGCGACGGAGGTGATCGAGCGGCTGTCCATCGAGGCGGCGCTGGAGCTGACCAACGACAACCGGGCCTCGGCCGCCGAGATGCTGGGCCTGAGCCGGCAGAGCCTTTACGTGAAGCTGCGCCGCTACGGCCTCGGCGACCTCACTGCCGTGGAGCCGAGCTGATGCCCGCCCTCGCGATCCCAACCAGCCCTGCCCGGCCTCACCCGGCGGCGGTGCTGGAACTGTTGAAGCCGATCACCTGGTTCGCGCCGATGTGGGCCTTCGGCTGCGGCGTCGTGTCGTCCGGGCAGCCGGCCGGTGGGAGGTGGGGGCTGGTGCTGGCCGGGGTGGCGCTGGCCGGGCCGCTGGTGTGCGGCACGAGCCAGGCGGTGAACGACTGGTTCGACCGGCACGTGGACGCGATCAACGAGCCGGGCCGGCCCATCCCGTCCGGCCGGCTGCCGGGGCGGAGCGGCCTGCTGATCGCGGTCGTCTGCACCGCGCTGTCGCTGCTGGTGGCGGCCAATTTGGGCCGTTGGGCGTTTGGCGCGGCGGTGTTCGGCCTCGTGCTGGCCTGGGCGTACAGCGCGCCGCCGGTGCGGCTGAAGCGCAACGGCTGGTGGGGCAACCTGGCGTGCGCTGCGTGCTACGAGGGCCTGCCGTGGTTCACCGCCGCCGCCATCATGGCGGGCGCCTTGCCGGACTGGCGCATCATCGCGGTGGCCGTGGCGTACAGCGCCGGGGCGCACGGCATCATGACGCTGAACGACTTCAAGTCGGTCGAGGGGGACCGGCAAACGGGCGTGAACTCGCTGCCGGTGCTGCTAGGCGTCGAGCGCGCGGCGCGGCTGGCCTGCCTGGTGATGGCGCTGCCGCAGATCGTGGTGATCGGGATGCTGCTCGGCTGGGGGCATGTCGGGCACGCCGCGGCGGTGGCCTTGCTGCTGCTGGCCCAGGCCGGGCTGATGGACCGGTTCATGCAGGACCCGCGGGCCCGGGCGCCTTGGTACAACGGCACCGGGACGACGCTGTACGTGCTCGGCATGTTGGTCGCGGCCTTTGCCCTGCGCTCGGGGGGAGTGGCATGAGGAATGGTGCGAAGGCGGGGCCGCTCGGCTGGCTCGGCATCCTGCGGCTGGGCCTGGTGCAGGCCGGGCTGGGGTCGGTCGTCGTGCTGGCGACCTCCACGCTGAACCGGGTGATGGTGGTTGAACTTGCCCTTCCCGCGCTGATCCCCGGGGCGTTGGTCGCCTTTCATTACGGGTTGCAGGTGCTGCGTCCGCGGCTGGGCTACGGGTCGGACCTGGGCGGGCGGCGGACGCCGTGGATCGTGGGCGGCATGGCGGCTCTGGCGCTTGGCGGGACCGGGGCCGCAGGCGCTACGGCGCTGATGGCGACGCACTTGGCCGCGGGCATCGCGGTTGCGGTTGCGGCGTTCGCGCTGGTGGGCGTGGGGGTCGGCTCCGCCGGGACGGCGCTGTTGACGCTGCTGGCCAAGCGGGTTGACCCGCGGCGCCGGGCGGCGGCGGCCACGGTGGTCTGGCTCATGATGATCGCCGGCATCGCGGTGACGGCGACGGTTGCGGGCAAGCTGCTGGACCCGTTCTCGCCCGGGCGCTTGCTGGCCGTAACCTCGGCCGCGGCGTTGCTCGCCTTCGCTGTGGCGGCGCTCGCGGTGTGGGGCATGGAGGGCGCGGCGGGGACGCCCGAGCCGGCACCCCCCCAGGCCGGCGGGTTCTTCACGGCGCTGAAAGAAGTCTGGGCGGAGCCGCAGGCCCGGCGTTTCGCCGTTTTCGTCTTCGTCAGCATGTTGGCCTACAGCGCGCAGGAACTGATCCTGGAGCCGTTCGCCGGTGCGGTGTTCGCGCTGACGCCGGGCCAGTCCGCGGGGCTGACGGGCTTGCAGCACGCGGGGGTGCTGGGCGGCATGGCGCTTGTGGCCGTGGGCAGCGCGCTGGCCGGCGGCGTCCGCCTCCGGGCGCTGCGGGCGAGCACGATCGGCGGCTGCGTCGGCTCGGCGGCGGCGATCCTGCTGCTGGCGGCGTCCGGCCCGCTCGGGCTCCATTGGCCGCTGCGGGAGGGCGTGGTGC
>CAXTUQ010000330.1:0-6995 GCA_964247405.1 uncultured Acetobacteraceae bacterium | reverse complement strand
ATCGCAACACGAGCTTGGAACAAAACGGTTATGACATAGGGCGTGTGGTATTAGCTGAAGGACACCCGATGGACCGGGACACGGGTATGGCCCAAGGACATCGCCGCTGTCGTCTTGCGGGTCGGTGAAACAGCGCCCGCCGTGGTCCACGGCGCCAATGCGAAGTCGTGAACCGAGTCCCTGCCATCGTCGTTGTCGCACTGTGAGGAGACCCGCCCATGAAAGCACTGACTTGGCACGGCAAGAGCGATATCCGCTGCGAGAGCGTGCCGGATCCCGCAATCCAGCACCCCCGCGACGCCATCATCAAGGTCACGGCCTGCGCCATCTGCGGTTCCGACCTGCACTTCTACGACGGCGTCATCCCCTCGATGCAGAGCGGCGACGTGGTCGGTCACGAGGCGATGGGCGAGGTCATGGAGGTCGGCGCGGAGAACAAGAAGCTCAAGGTCGGCGACCGCGTGGTCGTGCCGTTCACCATCTCCTGCGGAGAGTGCTTCTTCTGCCAGCGCGGCTACTTCTCGGGTTGCGAGCGCTCGAACCCGAACGCCGAGATGGCATCCAAGCTCTGGGGGCATTCGCCCGCGGGCCTGTTCGGCTACTCGCACCTGCTGGGCGGCTTCCCGGGCGGCCAGGCGGAATACCTGCGCGTCCCCTACGCCGACGTGGGACCGATCAAAGTGCCGGAGGGGCTCACGGACGAGCAGGTCCTGTTCCTGTCCGACATCTTCCCGACCGGCTACATGGGCGCCGAGTTCTGCGACATCAAAGGCGGCGAGACCATCGCGGTGTTCGGCTGCGGCCCGGTCGCGCAGTTCTCCATCCGCAGCGCCTTCCTGTTCGGCGCCGAGCGCGTGATCGCCATCGACACCGTGCCGGAGCGCCTGAAGATGGCCGCCGACGCCAGCGCGATCACCATCGACTTCATGAGGGAGGACGTGCATGACCGCATCCAGGAGCTGACGCACGGGCGCGGCGCCGACGCCTGCATCGACGCGGTGGGCACGGAGCCGCACACGTCGGCGAGCTTCGACTCCATGCTGGACCGCCTCAAGGTGGCCACCTTCACCGGCACTGACCGGCCGCACGTGCTGCGCCAGGCGATCAACAACACGCGCAACTTCGGCATCGTCTCCATCGTCGGCGTGTATGGCGGCTTCGTGGACAAGATCCCGATGGGCAGCGCCATCAACCGCGGCCTGACCTTCAGGATGGCCCAGACCCCGGTGCAGCGTTACTTGCCGAAGCTGATGAGCCTGATCGAGACGGGGAAGATCGACCCGTCCTTCGTCATCACCCACAAGGCACCGCTCGCCGACGGCCCTGGCCTTTACAAGACGTTCCGCGACAAGCAGGACGGCTGCATCAAGGTCGTCCTGAAGCCCTGACCCCACGCTGGAGAGTTTCGACATGGCATCCGACAACCGCCCCCTGGCCATCGTGACCGGCGCCTCGACCGGCATCGGCTTTGAGCTGGCCAAGCAATGCCGGGACAACGGCTTCGACCTCCTGATCGCCGCCGACGAGCCCGAGATCGAACAGGCCGCGAGCACCCTGCGCCAGGACGGCGCGAGCGTCGAAGCCGTGCAGGCCGACCTGTCTGGTGCAGCGGGCGTGGACAAGCTCCACGCTGCCGCGAGGGGCCGCAAGGTGGAGGCACTGCTGGCGAACGCCGGACGCGGCCTGGGGCACGGCTTCCTGGACCAGGACGAGGCGGCGTGGCGCAAGGTGGTGGACACCAACATCACCGGCACGTTGCTGCTGGTGCAGAAGGTCGGGCGCGACATGCGAGCGGCAGGCCACGGGCGCATCCTGATCACCGGCTCCATCGCGGGCTTCATGCCCGGCACCTTCCAGGCCGTCTACAACGGCACCAAGGCGTTCCTGGACAGCTTCTCGTTTGCGCTGCGCCACGAGCTGAAGGACAGCGGCGTCACCGTGACCTGCCTCATGCCGGGGGCGACCGAAACCGAGTTCTTCGAGCGCGCCGACATGATGGACACCAAGGTCGGCACCCAGAAGAAGGACGACCCGGCGACGGTCGCCGAGACCGGCTTCAAGGCCATGACGAAGGGCGAGGGCGACGTGGTGACGGGCTGGAGGAACAAGCTGCAATCCGCCATGGCCAACATCCTTCCTGCCGGGGTCACGGCGGAACTACACCGCGGCTTGGCCGAGCCGGGAACCGCGAAGGACTGAACGAGGCCGGCCAGGGTTGGCGCGAATGCCGGAAAGGTAGGATCATGGCCGCAACACCCTTCACGGTCGTTTGGGACGAGCATGCCGTCGAGCGCTTGCTGGACCGCGTCCGCACCTACGAGTTCCCGCCTGCGCCGGAAGACAGCGGCTGGGAGTACGGCTGCGACGCTGCTTTCTTGCGCAGCCTTTGCGCCTACTGGGCGGACGGCTACGACTGGCGGGCGGCGGTGCAGGAGCTGAACCGCTGGCCGCAGTTCACTGCCGATGTCGGCGGGATCAACCTGCACTTCGCGCACGTGGTCGGCGAGGCTGGAGGGCGCCGGCCGCTGCTGCTGGCCCACGGCTGGCCAAGCTCCCCGTTCGAGTTCTGGGGCGTGATCGAGGCGCTGGCTTTCCCGTCCCGCTCCGGCGGTCGGGCGGAGGACGCCTTCGACCTGGTCATCCCGTCGCTGCCGGGCTTCGGGTGGTCGGAGAAGCCGCGCCGCCTGGTGGATCAGCGCGAAACGGCGCAGCTGTTCGACCGGCTGATGACGGACGTGCTGGGCTACGGGCATTACTATGCCCAGGGCGGGGACTGGGGCGCGCTGGTCACGGCGATGCTCGGCCTGCACCATGCCGAGCATGCCCGGGCCATCCAGATGACCATGCTGTTTCCGCAGCCCGCCGCACCGCCCGACACCGCGGCGGAGAAAGCCTGGGCGGAGGCGGCGCACGGGACCGAGCAGCAGCTGGGCGCCTACAGCCAGTTGCAGGCGAGCAAGCCGCAAAGCCTGGCCTGGGCTGCGGCCGGCAACCCGGTGGGGCAGGCCGCCTGGATCCTTGAGCGGTTCCACGACTGGGCCGACCTGCGCGAGCGCCCGTTTGAGGACGTGTTCGGCCGGGACCAGCTGCTGACCGCCGTGATGGCCTATGTCATGACCGGCGCGTTCACGACGGGCGCTTGGTATTACGCGGCGGCCAAGAAGGGCGAAACGCGGCGCCTCAAGCCGGGCGAGCGGGTCGAGGTGCCCACGGCCTTCACCTTCTACCCCGACCCGCGTCACCCGCGGCCGCCGCGCAGCATGGCCGAGAAGGGTTACAACGTTTCGCGCTGGGCGGAGATGCCGCGCGGCGGGCACCACCCGGCCATGGAGGTGCCCGATCTCTGGGTCGAGGACGTCCGGGCTTGGGCACGGGAGATTACCTGACCGTGCTGCGTGTCAGCAGGCCTGACCAGGCCAGACGCGCCCCCCCGTTCTGCTCCGTGCGCCTTTGCCGGGCGGCTTGCAACCGACGGCACGCCCGCTCTGCCGGGTCAAGCACGACGGAACCACACGAGGCTTTCAGCCCGACGGGCCGCTGAACCTAAGAATATGTTCCAAGAGTGCACGCGGGTTCTCCTCGGCGCACCAGTGGCCGCATTCGGGGATCGCCGCGGTTGTCACGGTCTCGGCGACCTCGCGCAGCATCTCCGCAGCCACCGGCGCGAAGAAGCTCGACGCGCCCCCGAGGGCGAGGACAGGCATTGTCAGCTTGCCGTCTCGCTCCAGCGCGGTGCGGTTGTCCTCGCCGTCGCGGTCAAAGGCGCGATACAGCTCGAAGCCGGCCCGCATGGCGCCCGCGGCCTCGAAGCTGGCGGCGTAGCGGTCCAGGTCGGCGGGGCCGATAGCGTCCTGGTTGAAGGCGAGGTTCTGGTAGAACTGCTGGAGGTAAAGGCGCTCGCGTCCGGCAGTGAGCGCCTCGCCAAGGCTGTTCGGGGCGTTGTGGAAGAAGAAGTGCCACAAGGGCATGTTTTGGAGGCGCGGGGTCGCCACCATGCGGTCATAGACCGCCGTGCCGGGCAAAGGCGCTTCCATGAGGACCAGGCGCTCGGTGCTGTCCGGGAAGGAGCTGGCAAAGGCGTAGGCGACCATCATGCCGATGTCGTGGCCCACCATCGTGACCGGGCCGGCAACCCCGAGGTGGTCGTGGAGGAGGCGGTGGATGTCGGCCGCCATGGTGCGCTTGTCGTAGCCGCCGGGCGGCTTCGAGGACGCGCCTGCCCCGCGGTAGTCCGGCGCGACGACGCGCCAGCCCGCCTCTGCCAGGCACGGGATGACGTGGCGCCATTCCCACCAGGTCTGCGGGTAGCCATGCAGAAGCACGA
Organism: uncultured Acetobacteraceae bacterium; assembly: GCA_964247405.1. Lineage (GTDB taxonomy): Bacteria > Pseudomonadota > Alphaproteobacteria > Acetobacterales > Acetobacteraceae > CAHJXG01. The sequence continues at coordinate 2,671 of CAXTUQ010000330.1, read as the reverse complement.
TTGTGCGCGGCCCGCTGCCGGCGGTGACGTGGTGCAGCCGCACGCCGGGCTGCAGTTCTGCCGTGCCGTGCTTCAGCGACGGTGCTTGGGCCTCAGGCATGGAGCGTGTCCCCCAAATTGAGAACGGGCCTTCTACGCGCCAGGCGCCGAAGCGTTGGCCCAAACCCGCCATTGCGAAAACAGCGCCCGTCAACGTGATCGGCCTGAGGATGCAGGGCGGGATGGTCAGCAAAGTAGACGCCGCCGGGAAGGATCTGCGGGCGTTGTTGCCCGGCGCCGGCCGCTTTATGCCCTCGACAGCGGGCCTCAGCTTGGCCGGAACCGGAACAGCTGCGTCTGCGTCACCCCTGGCCCTTGCCACGCCAGCATCTGCGGGATGTGCGACGCCGTCACGTAGATTGCGCCGTCAGGTCCCTCGGCCATGCTGTCGGGCCAAAAGAGCCGAGCGTCCTGCACCGCGACGGCGAACTGCCCGCTCGGCAGCAACCGCTTCACGGCGTTGTCCGAGCAGCTCGTGAGATACAGCGCGCCGGCCCGGCTCAGCCAGTATCCGTCCGCGATGAAGGTCCGCAGGACGGCCTCGACGGTGCCGCCCAGCCGGGACGGCTCGATCCGCGGGTCGAACAGCGCCGCGACCGGGGCGCGATACATCGTGGTCCCGGTGGTCGCCTGCCAATAGGCGTACTCGCCCCGCTGGTCGATTGCGATGCCGTCGGCCGAGAACTGCGGCGGCTGCCCGTCCGGCCGCCGCAACGCCTGCCCGTTCACCACGACCTCAAGCCCTTGCTGGAACTGCGTGCTCGGATGGCCGTCGAGCACCCGGCGCAGCAACCCCGACCCGACCTCCAAGGTGATCAGCGACCCCGGCTGCCCGGAGTTGGTGATCACCGCGCGCTGCCCGTCCGGCGTGAACCGCATGTCGTTGAGGTAGGTGCCCTGCGGCGCGACCTGCTCGTCCAGCCTGTAGACCCGGATCACCTGATTGGTCCGCAGGTCGATGCGCACGAGCTTTGGGCCGCCAGGAACCTCAAAGGACAGGTTCGGGGCCGCGGCGTCGACCACCCACAGAAAGCCGAGTGGGTCGATCACGACGCTCTGGACGCTGACGAAGCGGGTGCCAGGCCCCGTCGGCGTCGCGTTCCGGAACGTATTCCAAGCCGCGTCGGGATAGGGGACCAGGGCGCCGCCGGGCCCGACCTCCGCGACGGAGACCGCCACGTCCTCCTCCCAGCGCGGGAAGTTGACGAACACGCGGCCGGTTTGGGAAACCGCCACGTCCGTCACCTGATGCGGCTCACTGAACGTGGCGACAAGCTCAAGTCCTTGCCCGCCACCCTGCGCCCGGCTGGGCAGGGCCAGCCCCAGTGCCGATACTGCTGGCGAAGTCAGTTGTTTGTTCTTTTATAGTATCATCAACCACACGACAGCAATTTTTTTGCTAAAAGATATGTATTCATAAATTATAGTTGCTTATTGAAGCCGACCAGGCGACTTCGCCAGCAGTATCAGTGCCGCGGCACTCCCGAGCAGCAGCGAGCGGCGATCAAGGCGACACGGTATCCGGGACATGCGAAAACTCCTGGGCAAGCTTCGCGGACACGAACTGAGACGGCTCGGCCTTGGTTCGTCCCAGTCGCGGCGATGTCATGAGGTTTCAGCCTGGCCACGCAAGCCGTCACTATTCGCCTAGCTTGGGCCAAAGCCGGTGCAGGCCCCCGTCGCGACCCAGCACGGGATCGCTGGCCGTCAGGGGCACGGCGGCGACGGCGCGCACGGCGGCCGCGTGCTTGGGTGCGTGGGCGCGAGCGGGGGTGGTTAACCTCACTCGCGCGAGGAGGCCCTGACCACGTTGGCTGCGGTGTCCCCTTTCCCTTAGTCTCACGATCCCGGCGCATAGCCTTGGCGACCAAGCGCCGGAGTCTTGCGATCCAGGGAGCAGGCCGCGCCCTGGCCAGCGTACGTCGATGGCGAGTCTCACGAACCAAGCAAACTGACACCCTCGATCCGGCCCGTCCAGTCTTGTTCAGTGTAAGGTAATATCTCTTCTCTTGCATTGGAGGGGAGGGCCGGAAAGGCGGCAGAAGGCGTTTACAAGCCTTAGTCGGAGGCTGCCTTATTTGACTTGGAACCTTGTTGCAGCGGCCTGGTCGGGCGTGCGGTTATCGCGCGTAGTGCAGTTATGGAGCTTTGCCTTCGTGGGCATGGGCGGTCACTCGCATGGCCAAGAGCCGGCGATCCTTGTGACGCACCAAGTGAACGTCACCGCGTTGACCGGGGTCTACCCTGGCGACGGGGAGATGGTTGTGATGCGCCCCGGGCCGGACGGCCACGTCGTCGCGGGTCGCCTGACGCTGGCGCGGGCCTGACCGGACGGCGAGCGGGGCACGGCGACCGTCCGTCCTCGCTGCTGTTCGGATTGGGCGCTGGCCCGCTGGATGGCTTCCCGGACGGCCCTGATCCCTTTTGGGTGGAACACCGACCTGAACGGCCAATGGCTGCTCCGCATGTGCGTTGCCCAGGCTGCCCCGGGTGCTATCGTTCCCTGGCTTGCAACAAGGATCGAGGGAAACCATGAAGCGCGCGCTCATCGCCGCATCGGCTTGTCTGTTCCTCGGCTCGGCCGCGCTCGCCGCCGACCTGCCTACGGTGTCGCCGTCCGAAGTCGGCATGA
>CAXTUQ010000329.1:0-7004 GCA_964247405.1 uncultured Acetobacteraceae bacterium | reverse complement strand
GTATTTGGTTGCACCGTCGAGAGCAACTGCCGCGCTTGGGGCTCGATCAGGCATAAACGTTGCATCTTGGCCGCATGACATGACCATAATCGGGGGCGGCTCCCCTCAATCCGGTCTTGGGCCGCCTTTGCCCTTGACCGCATCCGCACGCTCGTGTCCTTGCAGGAACGATGGATGGCGGCGGAGGGGTCATGGGACGGTCAGGAACACGGCGGCGCTTGTCGTGGTTCGGGGTCGGCCTGTTGGCGCTGGGCGTTTCGCCGGGTGCCCGTGCGCAGTATGTCGAAAGCTATTTCCCCACGGGAGTGCCGGGCTTCGACCGTGACCAGGGGGTGACGGTGCTGTCCCGGCTCCGGCCCTTGTACCAGGAACCCGGCGTGCGGCTCGGGGCCTACACCGTCAACGCGCACCTGGACGAGAGCGTCGGCTACGACTCGAACATCCTGGGCATCAACAACGGGCCAAGCGGCGGCTTCGTCAAAACCTCGCCCTCGATCAGCGCCAATTCCAATTGGTCTCGCGACCGCTTGGGCATTTCGGTCAGCACGGACAACTACACGTATTTCAGTGCCCCCCAACTGAACTACACCAACTACAACGTCTCGGTCGGCGGCGGATACACGATCGGGCGCCATGACTTGAACGTCGGCTATTCGCATTTCCGGCAGAACGAGCTGGGCACGGACATCGGCGCCGTCGCGACGACGACGCCGCTGCCCTACGACGTTGACGCCGTCCGTGCGGACTACACGTTTGAGGCCGGCCGGTTCTCCTTTGTGCCCAACGTCGATGTCCGCCTGTTCCAATTCGGCAATGCCGCCATTGTCGGGCAACCGTCCAACCAAAGCTTTCGCGACCGGACCGTGGTGCTTGGCGGCGTCACCACGCGTTATGAACTCAGCGACCAGCGCAGCATCCTGGTCGTGCTGCAGGGGATCAACTCGCACTACGTCCGGCCGCAAGCTCAGCAGATCAGCAACAACTCGAAAAGCGTGCTGCTCCTGGCCGGCCTTGACTACCAAGCGACCGGCTTGTGGCGCTACCGCCTGCTTGGTGGGGTGGAGGTACGGGCGTTCGAATCGTCCCAATACGGCACCCGGACGGCCCCGATCGCCGAGGCGAACGTGATCTACACGCCGACCGGCCTGACCACCCTGACCGGCTACGTGCGGCGGCAGATCGAGGATGTGCAATCGGAGGGCACCGCCGGCTACACCTTTACCACGACCGGCCTGGTCGTGGACCATGAGTTGAAGCGCAACATCCTGGTGCAAGGCCGGGGCAGCTTCCAGGCCGCGGAATACTTCCAATCCACGGGCACCACGACCAGCTACTCATTGGGCGGCGGCGTGAACTGGTTGGTCAACCGCCGCGTGCGCCTGTCCGCGGATTACGATTTCACGCAGCAGAGCGGGCCAGGCAACGCCACGGTCGTCGGCACCCAGGTGGTGAATACGCCGCTCAGCCCGACCCAGCAGGCGGGCACGCCGTTCGGCCAGCAACTGAACACGCTGACCACGGGCAACTACAACCGCAACGTCCTGCTGTTCGGGCTTCACTTGGCCTTGTAACGGCGGCAACACCGCCAGGGCATCATGACGGCGGCAACGCCGCCGGGCGGTCAGCCGAACGCGCTCCCGTTGTGAAGCGGCAGCCCGCGGTCGAGCGCCTCTCGCATGAGAATGTAGTGCTGCAGCATCGGCTCGGAGAAAGCGAAGCAGTCCGGGCCGATGCTCCGGCAGGCCCGCACCGTGCCGGTGTCCATCAGCCGTCCCCACACGCCCGGCTCCAGCCAGTGGTCCGCGATGTAGTGCCTGCCCTCATGCTCGGAGACGACGAAACGGGCAAAGCGGTCCTGCTCCCCGCCAGCGATCGCCCGCAGGCTTTCGAGCATCGCCCGGTCGCGCTCGCCTCCCGTGATCCCCTGGTAGATCGCGGCGACACGGGGATCGGCCTCGTCCACCGCCCGGCGGAAGGCGGCCAGCAGGTCCGGCGCCTCGACCTCCGACGACGCGCGGGCAATCGCCTCCGTCCCCGCATGCAGTCCGAGGAGTTGGGCCACATACGGCACGCCGCGGGCCACATCGACGACGGCATGGCGCACTTCGGGCAGGAACTCAATCGCGGCGTCCCGGCCGCCCTGCACGAGGATCTCATCGATCTCCGTGTCGGACAGCAGGGGCAGGGCGAGGCCGAGGATGTTGCGCTGGATGGAGGGATGCCGCCCGAGCAGTTCCTCAAGGCTGTCGGACACGCCGACGATGATGAAGCTGAGGGCGGCGCCGCGGTCGGAGGCCTGCTTGATCGCGTCGGCAAACCAGGTCCGCGTCGCCGAATCCTCCACGCGGTCGAACTCGTCGGCGATCAGCACCACGTGGCGCCCCGCGAGGCGGCCGGGCAGGGCTGCGACATCGCGCGGCTGGACCCGGTTGCGCGGCAAAGCCGCCTCGCACCCTTCAAGCTCATCGTCCTGGATGATCGGTGCCGCCAGCATCGACTTGGGCAGGTCGCGCGCCAGCCCCCGCACGATGTCCTCGAAGCAACTGTCGAAGGAGCACGTGTAGCGGCCGACCATGTAGCCGGAACTCCGAGCGGCCGAGGCCACCAGGTTGACGAGGGAAGTCTTGCCGCGGCCACGCTCGCCGTACAGCACGACATGCGCCCGGTCGAGCGCAATGGCGCGGAAGATCCGCAGCAGCTCCGTCTGCCGCCCGCTGACCCGGCGCGAACTGCGTTGCGGGCGCGTCGGCGTGAACACCTCACGCAATGCGTGCTGCTGTGAGGGCGACGGCGCCATGTCGATGGGTGAGGGGCCGCTGGCGCGTGGAGCGCCCGGGCGCGGGGGCATGCTGAGGCGGGGGGCCACATTCTGCCGGGCTGGAGACGAGGCGACCTCCGGCGCAGAACGCGGCGAACGGCGGAGCATGCGCGTGACGAAACTCATGGGTGGAAGTAAATCACCTGGATGTTGCGATGCAACGCAAACCGTCGAAATTTTGGCTTGGCTTCGGTTAACACGATCGCGTGACTCCTTCGGAGGTACTCTGTGCGCCTGACGTTCCTGAATACGCTTTACCCCCCTTACGGTGCGGCCGGGGCGGAGACGACGCTTCGCCTGCTTGCCGCACAGATGATGGGCCGCGGCCACCATTGCAACGTCGTGACGCTCACGCCGGGATGGCGGGCCGAAGCGCGCGAGATCGACGGCATTCCCGTGCATTACATCCCGCTGGCAAACGTCTTTTGGCCACACGGCGCAAGTAAAACGCTTCCTTGGCGCGTCACGTTCCAGGCCATCGAGGCGTATAACCCCGTGATGAAGCGGCGGCTCACGCGTTTGTTGCGCCGCCTTTCCCCCGATGTCGTGAATTTCCACAACCTCCAAGGCTTCTCTGCCTCGGCATGGGCGGCGGCGCAGGACTTGCGCATCCCCATCGTGCAAACGCTGCACGACTACTACACGGCCTGCCCGCGCAGTGCCATGTGGCGGCCCGATCGGGGCAACTGTGCGTCGCTCTGCGCGGAGTGCCGGGTCTTCAGCCGGCCGCGCCGGGCCATGTCGGAGATACCGGACATGGTGACCTGCGTCAGCAACCGGGTGTTCGACCGTCTCACCGAGGCCGGCGCATTCCCCCGCGCGGCAGCCGGCCAGCAGCCCATCCGCATCATCCGCGGCAACAATGCGGCGGACGCGCTGCCCGACGCAGCGCCCCCCGGCCTTGCTCCGCCACTCCCCGGCACGCCGCTCCGCCTGGGCTTCATGGGGCGGCTCGATCCCTCCAAGGGCCTGGAGAACCTGATCGACGCCGTCCGCCGATTGCCCGAAGGCGCGGCCTTCCTCCGCATCGCCGGGACGGGGAAGCCCGATTACACGGCGGCGCTGCACGCGCGGGCAACGGGCGCGGCCGGCATCAGTTTCGTCGGCCACGCCGCGCCGCCGGAGTTCTTCCCGGCCATCGACCTGCTGGTGATCCCCTCGGTCTGGGAGGACCCGTTCCCCCGCGTGTACCACGAGGCGTTGGCCTACGGCGTGCCGAGCCTGGCGACCCCGCTGGGTGGGCTTTCGGAGGTGGTCGAGCATGGCCGCAACGGCTTTCTCATCGCCGGGACCGACGCGGAGGCGCTGTTCGCCAGCCTGTCTGCGCTGATCAGCACGCCTTGGGATCGCGGGACCGTGTTCGTGGAATGCCGCAAAGCCGCCGCAAACTTTGCGCCTTCTCGCGTTGCTGCCGAATACGAGGCAGTGCTGGAGGCCGCCGCCGCGCGTCGCCCGATCCCGGAGGGGGCCGGGGCGTTTTGGCGTGGCGCGGTGGCCCGGCCATGCGACCTATGATGTTCTGTCCGGGAGTCACGTCTTGCTAGGTCAGCAACTGCTCGCCGGTGCTTGCGTCTTTGCGGCCGTCGGCGTGCATCCCTTCGCCACTTACCCGCTGAGCCTCGCGTTGCTGGAGCGGCTTCGGCCTCGGCCCGCCTCGGCGGCGCGGCGGACGCAGCTGACCCCATCCCCGCGCGTGGCGCTTTGCGTCTGCGCCTACAACGAGGAGAAGGTCATCCGCGCCAAGGCCGACAACATGGTCAGCATGCGCCAGGCGGTGCCTGGCCTTGAGCTGCTGATCTACGTCGATGCGTCGTCGGACCGCACGGCCGAGCTCCTGCGCGACTACGAAGGCGAGATCACCGTCGTCGCGTCGCCGACGCGGCATGGCAAGACCTACGGGATGAACACGCTGATCCAGCGAACCGGCGCCGACATCGTGGTGTTCTCCGACGCGAACGTCATGTTCGCGCCCGATGCCATCCCCCGGCTGCTGTCGCGTTTCAACGATCCGGAGGTCGGGTGCGTGTGCGGCCACCTCGTTTACACCCGGGCCAACGACAGCGCCACGGCGGTGACGGGTTCCCTCTATTGGCGGCTGGAAGAGGCCATCAAGGAGCTTGAGTCGCGCAGCGGATCGACGATGGGCGCGGACGGGTCGATCTTCGCGATCCGGCGCGCGCTGCACCGCCCGCCGCCGCCCGACATCATCGACGACATGTACGTGTCGCTCTCGATCCTGTGCGGCGGCCACCGGATCGTGCGGGCCAACGACGCGCTGGCCTATGAGGAAGCGGCGACGCACGCCGGCGACGAATTCCGGCGCAAGGTCCGGATCGCGTGCCAAGCCTTCAACGTGCACCGGCTGCTGCGCGCCGACCTGGCCAGACTTCCGCTGTTTGACCGCTACAAGTACGTCTCGCACAAACTGCTGCGCTGGTTCGCGGCCTATCTGCTGGCGGCGGCCGGGCTTTGCTTCGTGGCGGGGTTGGCCGCGCTCGGGTCGTGGACGCTGCTGCTGCTGTGCATCCTCGCCGGGGCGGCGCTCCTGGTCGCCGCCCGGCTGCGTCCCGCTGGGCTGCTTGGCAAGCTCGTCGGCATCGCTTCGGCGTTCATGGCGACCGGGCTGGGCGTTGCCCAGTCGGTGCGCGGCGAGCGGTTCCAGACTTGGACGCCCCCGGCCTCCGCCCGTGGCTGACGCCGGCGGTCCCGTGCGGAAACCGTCATGCCGCCATGTTGAGCGCCACCACGACCGGCTTGCGCGACGCGACGGCCAGCGTGTGCATCGACTCGCGCACCGCCGCCCGCTTCGAGCGCTTGGCACCGACCACGAGGACGACGGTATCGACGATATGCGCCAGCACCATGCTTTGCGTGGCGCTGCCGATCGGCTGGCTGTCCATGACGACGAGGTTGTACTCGTCCCGGGCCTCGGCAATCAGGTTCTGAAGCTGCATGGAGTCCAGGAGCTGGTTCGCCGCGGGCTGCGGCCCGGCGACGAGCAGGTGGTCGAGCGGCGTACGCCCGTCCTGCTGCACCTGCTCCTGCCAGTGCTCGCTCCCCTGAAGCGTCTCGATCAGGCCGTTGCTCGGCGGGACCTTCAGGATGCGGGCGAGCGACGGCTCCTGCAAATCGCCTTCGAGCAGCAGGACCCGAAGCCCGTCGATGGCGGCGACCCGGGCGAACGCGGCGGTGAACTCCGCCGCGCCCTCCCCGGCAAGGCTGGACACGAACAGCACGCTGCGCGGCACAGAGCCGCGTCCGGAGAACCTCAGCCGGGTGCGGAGGGAACGCAACGCTTCCGCCTCCGGCCCGCTCGGGTCGGCGGCGACACGTTCCGTCAGCGACACCCCGTTCGCAGGACGCGGCACGGTGCCAAGCGGCGTGAAGCCCAGGGCGTTTTTGATCTCGTCCGGCCCGGTGAAGCCCTTATCGCGGCGCCCACGCGCCAGCGAAAGCAGCCCACCGAAGGCGCAGCCGCTCAACATGCCCAGCAACGCGGCGATCTTCGGCTTGGGGCTGGACGGAAAGGATGGCGCCACGGCCAGGCTGACCACGCGCACGCCGCTTTGCTCAGGCCCGATCTTGCGGGACGCGGTCTGCGCTTCTCCCTGCAACAGGGTTTGCAGGACGTTGCGGCGCGACTCCGCATCACGCTCAAGCTGCTGCAGCTCGGACTGCACCGCGGCGAGGCCGCCGGCATTCTTCTGCGCGTTCTCAAGCTGTCCTTTCAGATCAGCCTCGCGCGCCCGCGCCGAGTCAGCCTGCGCGCCAAGCGAGGCCATGACCCGCTGCGTCTCCGCCCCCAGCGCGGCGCGTATGGAGGCAAGCTCGGCCTGCGCCGCGCGGATTTGCGGATGGCCTTGGCCCAGCGTCGTCGAAAGCTGCGCCAGGTGACGCTCGGCCACGGACTCCTTGTCCCGCAAGGCGCCAACTGTGCTGGAGCCAAGCACGGCTGCGTTGTCGCTTGATATGATGCCGCTCCGGGCGATTGCGCTGGCGCGCTGGTAGTTTGCCACCGCCTGCGCGCGCTCGGCGCTGGCATGGGTCAGGGCGCTGGACAGGTCTTCAAGCTGCTGCTGGCTGACGCTGCCGAACAAGGAATACAAGAAGATCTACTTTTACCCCGTATCGTAAAACATAACATCAAGGTCGCCGATCTCCTTGCGCGCCTCCACCACCCGCCGCC
>CAXTUQ010000328.1:0-7007 GCA_964247405.1 uncultured Acetobacteraceae bacterium | reverse complement strand
CCAAGACGCTTCGCAAGGTGACCTATGCCACAGACGCCGAGGGCTGGCGCCGTGCATCCATCAGGCCTCACGAACGCTTGGAGGCACCCATGTCGCACCCGACGCCCGGCACGCTCCGCTTCGCCCTCGTCGCCCAGCTCCGCGAAGATGTGTGGCACACGGCCATCCGTGTCGTCGCCCGCGCCCGCGCCGCCCGGCGGCACGGCGCCACGGCGGACGCTTACCGTCTCAGCGCCGAAGGGCTTGACGCCCAAGCCGACCGGGCGGAGGCGCTGTCATTCAGCCGGGCCATCGAAACGTTCCGCACCGCCGCCGCGGAGAACCGGCTGACCGCAGACGCGCTGGAGGTGTTGGAAGGCCGCACGGGGCTGTAACCCGCGGCGGCTGGCATCCTGGCCGCGCGGCGCCATCTGATCGGAGCCGCTGCTGCGGACTGGGGTGCCATGGTCAAAGACAGGGAAAGCGGCATCCGCCGCGCAGGCCGTGGGCCGAGGCTGGCAATGGCCTTGGCCGGGCCGCTGCTGCTCGCGGTCGCCGCGTGCTCCCAGCACGCGGCCCCTTCTGCGATCCTGGACTCCGGCAAGGTGGGGTCCGTCACGGTCGGCCGGTCCTCCCGCGCCGACGTGTTCGCCGCCTTGGGACAGCCCAGCCGCACGGAGCGGAGTGCCGGCGGCGAGGCCTGGATCTACGAGGCTCGAACCGGCGACACAGGGGGCCGCGGCTGGATGAACGGGGTGTCGGCCGCGTCCGGGGTGGCGGGCGCCTTCGTGCCCTACGTGGGCCTGATCGGCTCCGGCCTCGGCCTCGCGGGCGTGGGCGCGGACGCGATGCGGGCGGACCCGCAGGCGGTCAGCCTGACCGTGTTGTTCCGGGCGGACGGCGTGGTGCGGGACTGCGCTTATTCCAGCACCGCCGCGCCAGCGGGCGTGCCCGGGGCGGCCGTGGGCGCGGCGGCGCTCATCGACTGCCAAAGGCCGTTGCCGGGCACGGCACCCGCCCGGTGAGGCGGCACGCGAGCGGTCACGCGATGTTCACTTCAAATCTTGGCATCCCGCGCGGGCCTGCCGGGTTCTTCCGGAAACACCATTTCGAGGACCCCGCCCATGCGCGCACTGACCTGGCACGGCAAAGAGGACATCCGCTGCGACACCGTCCCGGACCCAACCATCCAGGACGACCGCGACGCCATCATCAAGGTCAGCGCCTGCGCCATCTGCGGCTCCGACCTGCACCTCATGGGCGGCTTCGTGCCGACCATGGAGAGCGGCGATGTGCTCGGCCACGAGTGCATGGGCGAGGTCGTCGAGGTCGGCCGCGACAACACCAAGCTCAAAATTGGCGACCGCGTCGTGGTGCCGTTCACCATCTGCTGCGGCGAGTGCCGGCAGTGCAAGTGGGGCAACTGGTCCTGCTGCGAGCGCACCAACCCCAACGGCGAGATGCAGGCCAAGCAGTATGGCTACCCTCTGGCCGGGCTGTTCGGCTTCTCCCACATCACCGGCGGCTTCCCCGGCGGCCAGGCGCAGTACGTCCGCGTGCCCTATGCCGACGTGGGTCCCATCAAGGTGCCTGACAACCTGACGGACGAGCAGGTGCTGTTCCTGTCCGACATCTTCCCGACCGCCTTCATGGCTGCCGACCATTGCGAGATCGGCCCGGAGGACACCATCGCCATCTGGGGCTGCGGCCCGGTCGGCGTCTTGGCGGTGAAGTCCTGCTTCCTCTTGGGCGCCAAGCGGGTCATCTCCATCGACACGGTGCCGGAGCGCCTGGCGTTGGCGCGGGAAGCCGGGGCGGAAACGATCGACTTCGGCTCGCAGAACGTGCAAGACACGATCATGGAAATGACGCACGGCCAGGGGCCGGACGCGGTGATCGAGGCGGTCGGCCTGGAAAGCCACGGCGCCGACACGCTGATGCAGAAGGTCAGCTCCGCCGTGATGAGCCACACCGTCGCCCTGGAGCGCCCGTTTGCGCTGAACCAGGCGATCCTCGCGTGCCGGCCCGGCGGCATCGTGTCGATGCCGGGCGTGTTCGCAGGCCAAGTCGGCCCGGTGGCGTTGGGCGCGTTCATGCAGAAGGGCCTGACCTGGAAGACCGGCCAGACCCACATGCAGCGTTACCTCAAGCCGTTGCTGGAGCGGATCGAGAAGGGGGAGATCGACCCGTCCTTCATCATCTCGCACCGGGCGAACAGCCTGGAGGACGGGCCGGAGCTTTACAAGACGTTCCGTGACAAGAAGGACAAGTGCACGAAGGTGGTGCTGCGGCCGAACGGGTAAGGGCGGGCCGGCGCTTTCGAATTTTGCCCGAGCTGGGCGCCGCCCGATCCGGGAAGGCGCCCTTGGCCTAGACGAATCGGAAGTTGGCCGCGCCCAGCGGTGGTCTTCTGCGTGAATTGGATGCCTTGCAAAGCCACCCGGGCCTTGAACCCAGCCCCGCAGCGCTTGCGCGGCGCTTTGCCCAGTTCGTCCCGTTTCTCGCTCAAGCAGGACCAGCTTGCCGCTCCGTCCAAAATCCCAGGGCTACCCCAGGTTACTGCAACAACGCCCTTTCTCACTTGTCACACGGGGCGAAGCCGCGCCTCGGGTTCTGCCTGCAGCGCCGCGAGTTCCTGGGCAACCAGCGCATCGTGGGCGTCCACGTCAGCCTTGGCGGCCGCGGGGCTCCATCGCCCGCGCATGGTGAAGATCGTGAGGACGAACAGCACGACGCCGGCGATGCACACCCAATACCAGATCTGCCACTGGCCCGGCGTTTCCACCGCCGCCTTCTGGATCGCGCCAAGGTGGGCGAGCAGCTCGGGGCTTGGCGTCGCCTTTGCCGCAAGGGCTTGCTGGTAAGCGGCAAGGTAGGCGGGCGCCTCGATCAGCGGCGTCACGCTGTTGACGACGTAGGGCAGCGCCAGAAAGCACGCCGTGACGACCAGGCGCAGCAGCCAGCCCCAGACCGCCAAGCCGGTCGCCGTCAGCGCCGGGTTGCGCGCCTCAACCGTTTCGGTGAAGCTCGCCATCCAGGCCGTATAGGCGAAACCGACCAGGACGGATTGCGCGCAGCTGATGGCCACCAGCAAGGAGAACGAGGGGTGCTGGCCGGCCAGCGCGAGCCAATACCACATCAGGAACGCGGCGCCGACGCCGCCCACCAGCATGAACGGCTTGCGCACCCGAAGCCGGTCGGAGAGCATCCCGGCTGCGACCAGGGAGACCGCGTTGGCTGCCCATGTCCAGTTCGCCAGGGTATTGGCCTGCGCCACGGTGAACTGGAACACGGTGACAAGGTAGATCGTCCCGAAGGCCACGGCGGTGTAGTAAAAGATCAGCAGCGTGGACACGCCGAGCGCCGAAGCGATCACGTCGAGATGCAGGATCTGGCTCCACGGCCGGCGCAGACTCGCTTCCACGTCCAGGCCTTTCGCCCGCAGCTCCACCAGCAGGCGGTCGCGCTCGCTGACCATTAGCTGGTCGCGCAATGCGGGCGCCAGCTCACGCAGACCGAAGAAGGCGATCATGAACATCACCAGCCCGACCACGCCGCAAATGTGGAATTGGCTTTGCCACGTTTGCAGGCTGGGCAGCGTCAGGGTGTTCACGGCGCTAACCATGAGGCTCCCCAGCACCGGCCCGACGGTCCAGAACCCCATCGCCGCCGCCCGTCCGACCTGGGGCGAGAAGTCGCGCATCAGCGCCGGCGTGGTGACTAGGACGATGCCTTCGACGAACGCGACGGCGCAGGAAGCGAGGGCGAACTGCAGCGGCGTTTTGACGTTCGGCAGCACGAACAACGTCATCAACGCGACCGCCAACTGGCCATAGACGATCAGGTTCGCCCGTCCGAACCGATCGGCAAGCCCGGCCAGAAGCGAGCCGAAGGCACCCAGCAGGTTGCCGATGGCCAATATGACGACGAAAACCCCGAAGGGCATGCGCAGTTCGGTCAGCATCAGCGTCGCGACGCCGCCGCCGACATACAACTGGTAGTAAAGCGAAACCGTTATGGCCACGACGAGCAGCAGGAGCGCCATGCGGACGCCTTGCCGCGGGTAGTGCGGCAACTGGCGGTTCCACACGGTTCCGAAGGATGGCGTCGGGTTCGCCACGGCTTGGCTGGACATCAGGACGGTTTCCTCCCCTTTGATTGTTCGCCTTTGGTCAAGGCTGCTCCGGCCTTTCCGGGCCGGTTTCAACAGCCGCGCGTATCTTGTCAGCGCCGGGTGAACTCCATCCCGTTGGCGACGCGGCCGAAGCGCAGGGCCACCGCGTCCATGGCGTAGTTCCGGTGCAGCTTCCACGGCCGCTTCGACCCCTGCTTGGGCATCATGTCGATGCCGCGCTGGACGTAGCCGGAGGTCAGGCTGAAGAACGGCTCCTCCTCGACCGACGGGTCCCGCCGGGGCGTTGCCGCCTTGAAGCCGCGCCGCTTCATGTGGTTGAGCAGCCGGCACACGTATTCGCAGGTGATGTCGGCCTTGAGCGTCCAGGAGGCGTTCGTGTAGCCGATGACCGAGGCGAGGTTCGGCACCCCGCTGAACATCATCCCCTTGTAGGCCAGCGCCTTCGAAAGATCGACGTTGCTGCCATCGACGCTGAGCTTCACGTCGCCGAGCAGGTTGATCTTCAGTCCCGTCGCCGTGACGATGATGTCGGCCCCGATCTCCTCCCCGGACTTGAGGCGGATGCCGGCCTCGGTGAACGTCTCGATATGGCCGGTCGCGACCGACGCCTTCCCGCTGCGGATCGCGTTGAACAGGTCGGCGTCGGGCACAAGGCAGAGCCGCTGGTCCCACGGCTTGTACGATGGGGTGAAATGCGTCCCCACGTCGTAGTCCGGCCCCAGGGCGTGCTGCGCCATGGCGATGATCTGCTGCTTGGTCTTTTCCGGGTTCTTGCGGGCGAGGCGGTAGAAGTACATGCCCAACGCCATGTTCTTCAGGCGCGCCGCCCGGTAGGCCAGCTTCGCCGGCAGGCGCTCGCGCAGCCACTTGGCGACCTTGTCCTCAGACGGGCGCGCAACGATGTAGGTGGGCGAGCGCTGCAGCATGGTGACGTGCGCCGCCGTCTTGGCCATCTCCGGCACCACCGTGACCGCGGTGGCACCACTGCCGATCACCACGACGCGCTTGCCCGCATAGTCGAGGTCCTCCGGCCAGAACTGCGGATGCACGATCTGGCCGCCGAAGATGTCGGCCCCGGGGAACTCGGGCGCGTAGCCCCCGGCGTAGCTGTAGTAGCCGCTGCACATCAGCAGGAAGCCGCAGGTCAGCCGGACCGGCTCGCCCGTGTCCGTCCGCTCGGCCTCCACCAGCCAGCGCGCCTCCGCCGACGACCAGGAGGCTTGCCGGACGCGGTGGTTGAAGCGGATGCGCCGGTCGATGCCGAACTCCCGCGCGGTGTCGCGGACGTAGTTCAGGATCGAGGGGCCGTCGGCGATCGACTTGTCCCCGATCCACGGCCGGAAGGAATAGCCCAGCGTGTACATGTCCGAGTCCGAGCGGATGCCGGGGTAGCGGAACAGGTCCCAGGTGCCGCCGATCGTGCCGCGCGATTCCAGCAGCGCGTAGCTCATTCCCGGGCAGCGCGCCTGGAGATGGTAGCCCGCGCCGATGCCGGACAGCCCGGCGCCCACGATCAGGACATCAAGGTGCTCCGCCTTTGCGCCCTGGGCCGTCTTCTCAAGGGGGTAGTCGGCGATGATGCCCTGATCAGCCATGCGTCCAACCTTTCATTCGTTATGGGCCACGCCGCGTGCCGGGCACGGACGGCTGGCATCGCCGCCCGCACCGGGAGCGATGGCCCGTGTTCAAGCCGCGCTCTTGGAGAGGCTTCGTACCTTGCGCTCGATGAGCTTGGCCATCAGCGGCCAATATCCAACCGGGAACAGGCGCTGCACCAACGCGACCTGCTGGGCGTCTCGGCCCACCAGGACGCGCTTCTCCCGCCGCAGGATGCCCCGGATGATCCGCGCGGCGGCGTCTTCCGGCGGAAGCTGCAGGAGCGCGTTCGAAATGTGACGCTGCTGCGCCGCCTCGGCGTCGCTCACCCCGGTGCGCCGGGCGCTCTTGTCGACAGAGGTGCGGACGCCGCCCGGATGCACCACGGTGACGCCGACCGACGACCCCTCAAGCTCGTGCCGCAACGACTCCGAGAAGCCGCGCACCGCGAACTTGCTGGCGCAGTAGGGGACCTGGCCTGGCGGCGCCACGATGCCGAACAGGCTGGACAGGTTGACGAGCTGCGCCGCCTCCGCCTGCCGCAGCACGGGCAGGAAGGCCCGCGTCATATAGACCACGCCCCAGAAGTTGATGCCGAACAGCCATTCGAAGTCCTCGGGCGGCACCTGCTCGAACGTGCCGCCGAGCGCCACGCCGGCGTTGTTGACGAGCACGGTGACGCCCCCATGCTCGCGCAGCACCGCGTCGGGCAGGGCCGCGACCGCCGCCTTGTCCGCCACGTCCAGCGTGTGCTCGCTCACCGTCACGCCCGCCGCGCGGGCGCGCGCCGCGACTGCCTGCAGGCCCGCGGCGTTCACGTCGGCAAGCGCCAGGTTGCAGCCGCGCGCGGCGAGATCGACGGCCAGCGCGGCGCCGATGCCGCTGGCCGCCCCGGTGATGACGGCGGTGCCGCCGCGCAGCGGGAACGGCCCCCGGGCGCCGGCCTTCATCGGACACCCCTGCTGTTGCGCGCCGCGCCCCTTGTCTCATTCCACATCAGGACGTTCCTCTGGTTGGTTCGGCCTTTTTGGCCACGCATCGAGACCTATGGCCGGCATGGCTCATGGCAATAGGATGACCTTGCTGGCGGCACGCTGACGCGACAGCTCGAAACCGTCCAGCCCGCGCGCCAACGGCAGCCGGTGCGTGATCATCGGCCGGAAGCCTTCGGGGTCGCGCGCCAGCAGCGCCGTGACACGCTCCCAGGTGCGCTGCTCCGAGCTGTGCGAGGCGCGGAGCTGGTGCCGGTTGCGCACGAACACGGTCAAGGGCAGCGACAACGGCGCCGCATGGATGC
>CAXTUQ010000327.1:0-7016 GCA_964247405.1 uncultured Acetobacteraceae bacterium | reverse complement strand
CCAGCAGCCGCTCCGTTGCCCCATGCTGGAGCAGGCGGCCACGGAACTCGCACAGGACGGAGAAGTCGAAGCCGGCGTCGGCCAGGTCGAGGGCGAGCACGTATTTCCAGTCGATCCGGCCCCGGACGGCGTCGGCCGTCTGGCGGTCGCTCAAGCCCTCGCGGAACTGCATAAGGGTGACGAGCGCGAGGCGCCACGGCGCGTAGGCGGGCTGGCCGAGCTTGGGGTAAAGGTCGGCGAAGTCGGCGTCGGCGAACACGGCGCCGAGCTTGTCGCGCAGCAGCACATACGGGTTGCCGCGCCGGAACGCCGCCCGGGCAACCCGGGCGGTGTCGTCAGGCACGGGCGGAAGCGGTTGCGACGGGAGCAACATGGGCAGCCTCTGGACGGGAAAGACACCCAACGCCCCTGCAAACCAAACGGTGCCGACTTCGCCAACAGATCACCCGCGCGCAAGGGCGCGCACCATCATGGCGAGGAAATGGAGCACTGGCGCTCTATCTCTGGTGATGCTCTGGCCCTATTTCCGCAGCAGGGTCGGGTCGTTTGACGAAGTGGTACACTCGGCGATGATCCGCTCTCAACCCAAGCGGCTCAAGAGAACTTGGCGTCGTCTTGACAGCGCGTGGCTGCTCCCGCCTACTGGTCTGAGGCGAAGCTTGGCAGGAATGCGCTTCGACCTGACATCCGGCCAACGAGTCCTGTCGAAGGGCGGCTTGGATGATCCGCCCGGCAGGCGGAAGGCCGTACCTGATGACCGTCGCATCGTGGTTGCCACCCCTTGTCAGAGCCTTGGCGACAGCCCTGCTCGTTGTATCTGCGTCTGCCGTCGCCGAAGCTCTCGGCCCGTTCTGGGGCGCTCTGATCGCAAGCCTGCCTGTATCAGCAGGACCGGCATACGTGTTCCTAGCCATGCAGCACGGGACTGATTTTGTTGCTGCGAGCGCACTCAGCAGTTTCGCCGCGAACGCGGCGACGGGAGCGTTCCTGATTGTCTACAGTCTTGTGGCCGGGCGCATGTCCTCGTGGCCAAGCCTCGGCGTCTCTGTGCTGGCATGGTCGGCAGCCAATCTGGCAATGCAACCGGTCACTTGGACCCCGTTCACGGCGCTGCTGCTGAACGCCGCCGTCTACGGTGGTGGCTTCGTCCTCTTAAACGCAGCCCGCAGCACGAAACCTGAGTTGGTCCTTCGCGCACAGCGACGGTGGTTCGACCTTCCTATCCGTGCCGCGGCGGTCGCGGCCTTCGTCTCGCTCGTCGTCGCGGTCAGCTCAGCACTCGGTCCGAACGCAACTGGCATCGCTGCCGTGTTCCCGATCAGCCTTATCAGCCTGATCGTCATCGTGAGACCACGGCTTGGCGACCTGGCATCGTCCTTGCTGGCAGCCAACGCTCTCCGGTCGATGCTAGGATTTGGCATGTCGTTGCTGGTCCTGCATCTCGCCATCCAACTCTGGGGCAGCGTGCCAGCCTTCGTCGCCGCGTTGCTGCTTTCAGCTTTTTGGTCCGTGGCCTTGCTCGTTTTGAGGAAACGGCAGTGGCTCGACTAGGGAGGGTACTTGGTTTCGCACAGAGTACCTGTCCGGTAAACGAATGATGGCGGACAACTAGACACCGTCTCTCCCCGCCTTTCCGACATTAGGTAGCAGCCGCGCCTCACGGCCACGTAATCGTATTGCTCGTTTCCCCAGGGCGAAAGGGAGGATTTCTGAGAGGAGATGTAGCCGTCGCGTACGGCTCACGCATGCAATCCTCGTCTGCGCTGTTGTGTTCTGCGGTTTTTGTGAAAACGATGTCGCGGCTCCCATCGCTGTAATCCCCAGCGTTGAAAAACGCGCTGAATTCAGTTCTTCTTGGCTTTTCAAACACGTCAGTGTAGCTCACTGCGCCGTAAACAAGCACTACGACACAATGGCGTATCATCTCGATAAATTCTATAGAATTGATTTTGTTGGTAGCAGGTCCAAGCTCCGTCTGAGAGGGACCGATTATTGCGCTGATGACAAGTTCATTTGGCATGGTGCTAAATTTAGCATCAGGTGCCCCGTCGCTAAAGAAATGGTCAATAGTGGAGTAATATGCAACTTTACGTGCGATTGTTTGTCCGCTATTTACAAAAATGGGTTGAAAGCTAATGGAAACAGTTTGCCCGTCAGCGTTAATGACTTTGTTGGTCATAATGCGATCCAACGTGACGTATGCCCTAAGCTGTCTTTCCGAGGTATTTTCAGCACCAATGACCAGCTGTTGGGTGGCTTTCCACAAAGAATAAGTAGCCCAGGCGAGGATGCCCGTAAAAACCGTCAGAATGAGGGTGAAGACAGCTACAGGGTCACTGGTCGCCTTCTGCCAAAAGGGTTCTTTGTCCTTGTTATCTGCATCTTTGTCGGAACCAGCTGTCTTATGGAAATCGGGCATTGGATAGGGAGGTGTATTGGACGATCGAACCGCAACCGCAAACAAGCTTAGTATCGCGATAACGATTGCGATCAGTGCGGTTGCTTGTACCGTTGCCCATCCGGTTGGAGAACGATTATCGTCCGCCATTATAGGTCCAGCTTCGGCTGACTACCCGAGCTTTCCCGCGCCGCTCGCTTGAACGCTGCTCCTGTATCAATTAGCGCGCCTTTCCATAATGTCGGGCGACTGCGCGGTGCAGCCTGGCCTCGGTCATGAAACCGCTCCGAGCCGCGATCTCGCCCATGCGTAGTCCAGTGGTTTGAAGCAGCGTGCGCGCCATCTCCGCCCGGACGCGCTCGACCGCCTGTGCCGGCGTGGTCTGGGTCGCGGCCTCAAAGCGGCGGTGGAAGTTCCGTGGACTCTGCCCTACGGCAGCGGCCATCGCCTCCACTGACCAGTCGCGAGCTGGGTGGGTTGCAACGGCTCGCAACAGCGCTTCGAACGGTGCCGCATCCTTGCTCTGCAAGGCCAGCATTTCACTGAACTGCTTCTGGCCACCAGGCCGCCGCATCGGTACTACGAGCCGCCGGGCTACCCGGGATGCGAGGGCAGCACCATGGTCGCGTTCGATCAGCGCGAGTGTCAGGTCAATGCTGGCCGTGACGCCCGCTGTGGTCCAGTACTTCCCGTCTTCGATGAAGATAGGGTCTGGATCAACGACGATGCCGGGATGGTCTGAGGCTAGGAGGGCGCAGGATCGCCAGTGCGTCACAGCCCGACGCCCATCCAGCAGGCTTGCTGCCGCCATCAGAAAGGCGCCCGTGCAGACGGAGCAGACACGGCCGGAGCGCCCAGCCATCTCAGCCATGACCGTCAGCCAGGCCGGATCATTTCTGATGGCATGTACGCCGGGACCGCCCGGCACGACCAGGGTGTCCACCCCAGACGATGGGCAAGGCTCAACGGTGATCCCGAAGCCCGATGCTGTCCTCACCACGCCCGGTTCAGGGCCGACGACATGCACCGAGTATGGAGGCATGGCCCCCTCCTCATTGGCCGTGGTGAAGCCCTGCGCCGGCCCGGAAATGTCGATTGGCTGGACGCCCTCAAAGGCGAGGATGGCCACAATGCGGCTTGGCAGGATTTGGCCGGTTTCTGTCATGGACGCGGCGGCATCGCCCTGGCTCCGTATCCGGCGCACGTATCCGGCGCACGAACCCATGCACCGGCATGGCGGCATAGGAGCATAGTCGTGATTGGACGTCGAACCGCAATGATACTGCCCGCCCTGGCATCGGGCACCCTTGTGACAGCGGCTGCTGCAACGGGGTCGGACCAACCCACAGCGGCCAGGCCGCGCCAAGTCAACATCGTGGTCGTGCCGAACATGGTGCAGTTGGATGTCACTGGCCCATTCGAGGTTCTGGCCCGTGTGCCGGGCTGGTCTGTTTCCCTTGTGGCGGCCACGATGGAGCCGGTCCGCACTGACCGGGGGCTGCGTCTTACCCCTGACGCCACCCGCGAGAGCGCCGCGCGATCCGACCTGCTGGTCGTGCCCGGCGGAACGGGCGTGGACACCGCCATGCTCGATCCGGCCTGGCTCGCGTTCGTCCAGCGCGAGGTGGCAGCGGCCGAGTACGTTTTTGGCGTCTGCACCGGGTCGCTGCTGCTCGCGGCGGCTGGCCTGCTGGAGGGCCGCCGGGCGGGAGGGCACTGGCAGGCACGCGACCTGCTGGCGCAGTTCGGGGTGACGCCATCGGACGACCGCATGACGGTGGATGGCAAGTACTACACCTCCGGCGGCGTCACCTCCGGGATCGACATGGCGTTGCGTGTAGTGGCCGACCTTCAAGGAGAGATGACAGCCCGCAAGATCCAGTTGGCCATCGAGTACGATCCGCATCCGCCCTTCCCCGGCGGGACGCCCTTCACCTCGCCGCCGGATGTCGTGCAAGCCGTCCTGACAGACTCTCGCCACCGCCGTGCCAACCGGGAAGGCATGGTGGCACAGGCGGCGGCAGCCCTGCGGCAGGGTCGGGAAGCCGCAAGCGCCACGCAGTAGTGGCTGCCTCCACCACCAGCTAGGATGAACCATGAACTACAATCATCGGGTAGCTTCCGGCCGTGCCATCCTCGCCACGTACGTCGTCGGCAGGGGCAGTCCCGTTGTCTTCCTGCACTCGAACGTTTGCGACAGCCGCATGTGGAACGCGCAACTTGACGCCGTTAGCACAAGCCACAAGGCTATTACGTACGACCGGCGCGGGTTCGGCAAGACCACCGCCGAGCAGGAGGACCACTCCGCCCTTGCGGACCTGATAGCGGTGCTGGACGCCACGGCAGACACGGCAGATGGTGAGCCAGCGATCCTCGTCAGTTGCTCGTTGGGCGGACGCATCGCGCTCGGTGCCGCCCTTCGCCACCCGTCGCGCGTCCGTGCCCTCGTCCTGATTGCCCCCAACGTCACCGGAGCGCCCGACCCGACCTACTCTCCCGAGATTGAGAGACTGATGGCGCAGTCGAAGGAAGCAGAAGCGTCCCGCGACCTCGACCGGGTGAACGCGATGAAGGCCCGCCTCTGGCTTGATGGTCCGCTGGCTCCCGAGGGCCGCGTCGCCGGCCCCGCGCGTGACCTCCTCATTGACATGAACAGCATTGCGCTCCGCTCCCCGCCGGTCGGGTCGGACGTGGACGTGCCGCCGATCTACCACCGCCTCTCCGAAATTGTGGCACCGAGCTTCGTGGTCTGGGGAGACCTCGACTTTCCCTACGTCCAAGAGCGGTGCCGCCACGTCGCTGCGACGATGCCGAACGGGTCGGGCCACAAGATGAAAGGGACCGCCCACCTGCCGAGCCTGGATCAACCAGAGGAGGCTACAGCCCTGCTCGCAACGTTCATCGAAAGCCAATAACCGCGAATTTGTGCAAAATGGCCATCTGACGTCACAGCGACCTCGTCGGTCAGTCTGAACTTGTGTTGTCCGCCAAACGAACCCTGCCGGACACGTTGCGATGATGGTCCGCTCGCGACCCTACTTGGTCGGTGGCGGCTCGATCTTGATCTTTCGGAAGCGGTCGTTTCAGCGATCACTGGTGGGATCAGTGTGTTGGAGAGCAGAGGCCGCAGCCTGCGCGGCGGCAGCAAGCCGGGACATGACACGTCCCGCAGCACGCGACGTCTCCTCCCCAAGAGCTTCGGTCAGTTGGACCCGGGCGCTCTCCCAGACGGCCATGGCCTCGTCCATGAGCCGGCGCCCTCCCTCGGTCAGCACCAAGCGTTTGCCGGCTCGGCCCCGCCCCCCACCGTTGCCCACGAGATCCCTCTGCTCCAGGCTCTTCACGCTGCGGCTCAGAGTGGTGGCGTCGACCCCGGCGCGCGTCGCCAGCTCAGCGAGCGTTGGCTCATGGCTGCCGCCGATTCCCACCAGAAGGCTGAACTGCTCTGCGGTGATGCCCAAGGGCCGAAAGCAAGCATTGTAATAGCGCGTGAGCGCCCGCGCGGTGACCCTGGCCTGGAAGACCGGGCACTCCGTTTCGACGCGGCGATAGAGATCAGAAGCCTCTGTCATTCGTCACTCTCGACAACCTCCGATCCTCCTAATACTGTATATGCAGCATTAGGAGGAAGCTGCGCCATGACGGCCTATGTCCACGTCAACCTGCGTATCAAAGATCCGGCTAGGCAGGCCGCACTGGCACCGCGCTTTCAAGCGGCGCTGCAGACAGCAGGAGGCCGCATCCTCCACTTCGGGCCGGTAGCGCAGGTGCTGGAAGGGGACGTGGCGCCACTGCCGATCGCCGGCATCTTCGAATTCGCGACCCTGGCCGCCGCGCTGGCGTTCTATCAATCATCGGAGTACGCGCCGATCAAGGTTGAGCGCGACGCGGCGCAGGAAGCACGCATGTTTGTCGTCGATGCGGGCTGAAAGGATACCCAGCTTCAAATCTCTCCGCGTTGCGCGCCGCTCAGCAGCCACTTACGGTTCCAGGATGGGAAACGCTTTGGGCAACAAATCCGACCGGCAAAGCCCCACTGAGGTCGGGCTGTCGGCGGCTGATCTGGATGCTTTGCAAGGAGCTTGGGAACAAGTCTACTTGGAAGTGGACGGCGTGACTAACCCTTCCGATGAACACACAATCCCCGGGGCACTCACTACGATAAGCGGAAACCGCTTTTCTGTCCGTCGTTCAGATGGAGCCGTGTTGCTAGAGGGCATGTTCGAGTTGAATGCCGCCACCTCTCCAAAATCCATCACATGGATTGACTCCATCGGACCAGATGCGGGCAAGCGGCTTCCAGCCAGCTACACGTTGGAACAGGATCGTTCCACCTTCATTGCCGCAGATCAAGGTTCACCGCGCCCCTTGGTTTTCCGCACTTCCGCAGGCTTGACGATGCGGGCGTTCATACGCCGACTGGTTGAGTGAACCGCGCAGCGCGGTGAATGTCTGCCCCTGCCAAGTGCGGCCATAGCTTGGGGACCGGAACCCAGGTGGTTCCTGCGGTGTCCGGGGTCGCGCTTGGCTGTCCATCAAACGACCAATGACCGATCACCCTCGATGTGTCCGCCAATGCTGGCCCGTGTGGAGTGGACCCCTGAAGCGAGACAGGTAA